>CAZWSD010000086.1:0-9894 GCA_964636535.1 uncultured Acidobacterium sp.
GCGGGGGTGGCAATGGAGGTTTCCTTGGCGAGTGCGGCGATGGAGAAGCAGAGGATGGATGGCCAGTGGCGTTCCTGTACGAGGAAGACGAGGGCCCAGAGGGTGGCGGGAGCTGCAAACATGTCAGCATGCGCGAGGCTGCTCTGTGCAAAGAAGACGGGATAGAGGCCGGTGAGGATGACGGTGAAGGCGGCGACAGTACGGGAGCATCCGGTGGAGATGGCGAGCCGCCATACGGCGAGGAGCGCGATGGCGCTCATGAGGCACATGAGCGAGCGGGTGACGAAGATGTGGAAGCCGAAGGCTTTCCAGAAGGCGGAGAGCAGGATGGAGGGGATGGGAGGATGCGCGTTGCTGAGGGTGGAATAAGGGATGACGGTTCCGGAGCGGAAGAAGTCGTAGGCGGCTGGGATGTAATAGCCGGCTTCGTCCCAGTAGTAGGGGAGGTGGAGCAGGGGATAGTGCAAAAGCCACACAGCGGCCCATGCCGCGGCGAGCGCGAGGATGGCCTGGAGTGCCCAGCGGCCGAATGCGGCCGAATGTGCGACGGTTTTCACGAGTTAGTGGATCGGTCCAGCACCGGGGAACGGGTGCGGTTCGATGGATATTTTTCCGAAGGTCTGTTCGTAGCTGGAGAGGTTCTGTCCGAGGAGGTTCCAGAGGGCCTTGGCCTGTTGCGGGCTGAGGTAGATACCCTGCGTGACTTTGAAGTCGACGCGCTCGGGGGAGTCCTGCTGCGCGATGCCGAAGGCGAGATAGAAGTCCCAGATGCTGACGCGAATCTGGACACTGTTGGCGTAGCCTTCGCGGTAGTCCGGGGACTGGGTGACGTGCAGATCGGGTTGTTGAGGATTGCTCATGATGCTCCAAGGGTACAAGGTTGGACTACGCAATTCCTAACTGGATATATTGAGAGTTTAAACACCTATCTTGTTTGTCGAAATAGGGAAGGGTTGGCGCGGCAGCCAGTTGGAGGAGATAAGGCCGGGAAGCTGATTTCATGTCGCAACTCGCTCCTAGATTCGGCCAAAGTGGACGGCCGTCACTTCGTGTCTGTGAGGGATGTGCTAACCGATCCTGAAGCAATGAACGCAGGCAAGTGTTACGACAAGCCGTATTCTGGTGCGGAAGGGGGGACTTGAACCCCCATGGGTTTCCCCGCCAGATCCTAAGTCTGGTGCGTCTGCCAATTTCGCCACTTCCGCGGAGCTGCCAGAGCCGCATGGAACTGGGGAAATAGCGGCGCGGCGCGAGTGTGGTGTGTTCCCTCAGTCTACCGGCGGTCATGCGGCAGCGCAACGAGGAAACGGGTGGGAGGGGTGTGGAGGAAAAGAGGGGGGAAATTGCGGAGAGAATGCTTGCGGTCGGGCGCGGCGCATGTTACTTTCTGATTATTCAAGTTTGCTCTCATGAGCGAGCCTGAATTTCATGAAGAGTGGCTGAGGGACGGGCCCTGTGACGCCACGACAACCGGCTCGAGCAATTCGAGAAGCGGTGTCAACTCTCTCCTGCATAACAGCGGGGAACATGAGATTCGGGGGTGCAGGCAGGAACGCATCTCGCTGAATTCCAGGGAATGAAGCAGTAGGCAAGACCGAATTATTAGCCGCAGTACAGGCGTCACTCGAGCCCGTGATATATCAACTCTGAGCCTCTCATCAGAATGATGAGGAGCCCCATGGCTGACGTTTACGAGCTTCGATGTACGGATTGCGGGCGCGTGTATGGCAATGCGCCGCTGTCGATTTGCGAGGAGTGTTTTTCGCCGCTCGAGGTGTTCTGCGATCTGGAAGCGGCTCGCAAGGATTTTACGCGCGAGAAGATTGCGGCCGGTCCGACGAGCATGTGGCGGTACCAGGCGCTTCTGCCGGTATCGCGCGAGTTTGAGCCGGTGACTCCGGCGGGGTGGACGCCGCTGCTGAAGGCTCCGCGGCTGGGTGCGCGGATTGGCGCGAAGAACCTTTACATCAAGAACGACGCTGTTTGCCTGCCGACGCTGAGCTTTAAGGATCGCGTGGTAGCGATTGCGCTGGCGAGCGCGAAGGAATTTGGATTTGATACGGTGGGTTGCTCTTCAACGGGGAACCTGGCGAATGCGGTGGCGGCGCAGGCGGCGCGGATGGGGTTTAAGACGTTCATCCTTGTGCCGGCGGACCTGGAGCCTGCGAAGATCCTGAACACGCAGGTTTATGGGGCGAATCTGGTTCGGATTGAGGGGAACTATGATCACGTGAACCGGCTGTGCTCGCAGATCGCGGACCGCTATCGCTGGGGATTTGTGAATGTGAATCTGCGTCCTTACTACGCGGAAGGCTCGAAGACGGTGGGCTACGAGATTGCGGAGCAGCTTGGGTGGCGTCTGCCGGACAACGTGGTGGTACCGATGGCCGGCGGGTCGCTGATCCGGAAAATACGAAAGGCGTTCCAGGAACTGGTGGCGCTGGGTCTGGTGGAAGACAAGGCAGTGAAGTTCTTTGGGGCGCAGGCGACGGGTTGCTCGCCGATTTCGACTGCGGTGAAGGCGGGGCGGACGGAGATTGAGCCGCAGCGGCCGCAGACGATTGCGCGCTCGCTGGCGATTGGAAACCCGGCGGATGGGCGGTACGCGGCGAAGATGATCCAGGAGACGGGCGGCTGGGCCGAAGATGTGTCCGATGTGGAGCTGGTGTCTGCGATCCAGGAGCTGGCGGAGACGGAGGGCATCTTTACAGAGACAGCCGGCGGGGTGACGACGGCGGTGACAGCGAGGCTGTATGCGCATGGGAGAATTCATCCCGATGAACTGACGGTGAGCTGCATTACGGGCAACGGATTGAAGACGACGGATGCGCTCAAGGACTCATACGAGCTGGAGGCGGCAGTGAAGCCGCGGCTGGCGGACTTTGAAGCCTACGTGGAAGAGAAGAAATCCCAGCATGAGCTGGTACTGGAAGGAAGCTATGTCAGTTAGGGTATTGTTGCCGAATGCATTTCAGAAGCACACGAACGGGACGAAGGAGATTCAGTCCTCGGCCGAGAATCTGCCGGCGCTGATCACGGAGATCGAGACGACGTTTCCGGCGTTGAGCAAGCACCTGCGGGATGAGAACGGCGAGGTGCGGCGGTTCATCAACTTTTACGTAAATGAAGAAGACATTCGCTTTCTGGGCAATGAGAAGTACCAGTTCCAGGATGGGGATGAGGTGTTGGTGATTCCGTCGATTGCGGGCGGAAGTGAGTAGCTACTGATACGGTTACAGAAGCGGCGAGGGCGGCATTCCATGGCGGATGCCGCCCTTGTCATTTGGGCTAAAGGGGGCGATTGCGGAGCCGTTTGCAGGCGCGCTGGAGGTCTTCGGAGCGTTTCGCGAAGCAGAAGCGGAGGACGTTTTTGCCGCGGTCGCCGGTGAGAAACGCGGAGCCTGCGACAGCGGCGACGCCGGTGTCGGCAAGGAGTCTGCGGGCCTTGCTGGCGGCGGATTCGCCGGGGATGGAGGCGGAGTCGGCGAGGATGTAGTAAGCGCCGTCGGGGATGGATGGAGTGAGGCCGGCGGCAGAGAGCGCGGAGCATAGCATGTCCCTCTTGTTCTGGTAATCGGAAGCGAGCTGGGAGTAGTAATCGTCGGGGAGTGCGACGAGGCCGGCGGCGGCTCCGTGTTGCGCGGGGGAAGGCGCGCAGACGTAGGTGAGGTCGTGGAAGTAGCCAATGGGGGCGATGAAGGCGGGGTTGGCGATGAGGTAGCCGATACGCCAGCCGGTGACGGAGAAGGTTTTTGAGAGGCCGGAGATGGTGAGGGTGCGTTCTGCCATTCCGGGGAGGGTGGCGAAGCTGATGTGGTCAGCGCCGTCGTATAGGAAGTACTCGTAGATTTCGTCAGTGATGACGAGGAGATCGTGTTCGGAGACGAACGCGGCGAGCTGCTCCAGCTCCGCGCGGGAGAAGACTTTGCCGCAGGGGTTGGAGGGAGTGTTGATGACGAGGGCGCGCGTCTTGGGAGTGACGGCGTAGCGGAGGATATCGAAGTCGATGGCCCAGTCTGGTTGGATGAGCGGGACGATGACGGGTTGGACGCGCTGCGCCTTGAGGGTGCTGACGTGGTAGCCGTAGAGGGGCTCGAAGAGGAGGACCTCATCGCCGGGATTGAAGAGCGCGAGGCAGGCGGCGTAGAAGGCGCCGGTGGCGCCGGAGGTGACGAGGATTTCCTTTTCGGGGTCTGCATGGATGCCGTTGTAGTGGAGGGTCTTGGCGGCGATGGCGTTGCGGAGGGTGGCGATGCCGTCGAGGCGGGTGTAGGTGTTGTGGCCCTCGCGCATGGAGGAGATGGCGCGTTGGAGGACGGGGTCGGGGACTTCGGTATCGCAGACGCCCTGGGCAAGATTGACACCGCCGAGGCGGTCGCATTCGACGGACATGGAGCGGATTTCTGACTGCACGATGAAGCGGGAGATTTCGCTGAGGCGGGGACGGCTGGTTGCGGGCATGCAGCATGTGTAGCACAGACGGGCGCGCCTGTGCAGGGCGCGGCCTGTTAATTGGCAGGGACGGGTTGTGTTGGGTGCATGGTCGCGCGGAGGTCGCTGATCTGCCGACGGAGGAGTTCGGCGGCCTGTTTGCGGTTTGTGAAAGGGGTTGGGGCGGGATCGAACCGTAGCAGGAGGTGAGCGGGCGGGACGAAGAGCAAGTTGAGCAGGTGGGGGAGGAAACGGACGTTGCCGTAGTAGCAGAAGGAGGACTCAGGATAGGAAGCGGAATGGTAGCCGATGGCGGCGGCGGTGACAGGAGCGTTGGCGCGGATGGCGGGTTCAATCAGAGAGGAGTGAAAGGGGAGCAGGCGGGAGCCATCGGTGGAGGTTCCCTCGGGGAAGAGCACAACGGGCAGGCCGGATTGAAGTATGGCGGCGATCCGCTGAGAGGTGGAATCGACGGCGGAGCGGAGATCGCGATTGACGAAGATGGTGCCGCCGAAGCGAGCGAGTTCGCCGAAGATGGGCCAGGCGAGTAGATCGTGCCTGGAGACAAAGAAGCAGGGTGTGGCGGCGGCGAAGGCGAGGATGTCGAGATAGCCGAGGTGATTGGAGACGACGAGGCCGCTGGCGGGTACGGGCCCGGCAAGGTCGAGCGAGAAACGCATGGCATGCGCGACGCGGCGGCAGGAGTGGTGCATCCAGCAGGCCCTGTCGCGCGGAGAGATAGGGTCTAAGCGCTTTAGCGTGAGCAGGAAGAAAGACAGATAGCAGGTGATAAGTGCAATGAACAGCCGGATGGCGCGGATGGGTGGGGGAAGCAACTGTCGTGGAATTATAAGACGTTTCACGGAATTATTTGTTGATCCCGGCGAGAGGCATGAGTCTTGAGTCCAGGGGTGGAGGTTGGTTTGACTTCCAGAAGAGTGGTACTTATCGGAGACACAATCTAGCGTGGGCTTGTTATGAAGCGGTTTCGGGCGGCGGGTGCAAGCTGGTTCAGGTCGAGCAGGGTGAGGAAGTCAATGGTTCCGAAGTCGCGGTCCCACGCGGGTTGACTACAAATGCGGGCTCCGGCGCCGATGTAGGTTCTGAGTAGCTTGGGTATTTTGACATGAGTCGAGGAGTGATCGCCGCGGAGCGGGAGTTGGTAGTCTGGCATGACCGTGGTGCGGAGCTGGGTTGCGGCGAGGAAGTTCTGGAGCTGATGATAGAGTTCCCATCCCTGGCTGGGGTCACGTGAAGTAAGGGAGGAGCATCCGATGAGATAACGAAGGCCATGGAAACGGCAGTAGGTGGCGATGGTACGCCAGAGGAGGGTGAGAACCTCGCTGTTGCGGTGATCCTTGTGGATGCAGGCACGGCCCAGTTCGAGGGTTTGATGGCGCATGGGCTCGTAGGGGGCGAATTCGAACTCCTGTTGGCTGTAATAGCCAAAGTGCGCGGCTGCTACAGGGCCTGATTGCATGCGGTAGGTGCCTACGACGAGGTTGGTTTGAGTGTTTTTAGCGATAAGATGGTCACAGACTTGGTCAAACTTGTCGCGGTCGCGGCCGGTGGCATAGGACTGGATGAGTCCTTGGCCTAATTCAGCATTGAAAACGTGAAATCGCAGGCGACATGCGGCATCCCTATCGGCATCAGTAGTTGCAAGGAAGGATTTGTATCTGCCGAGGGTACTGGATATGTGATCGGCGAAGTCAGTGGCCGGAGTGGATGGCCCGTGGAGGCACTGGGCAGGAGCCAGGGGCATAGCCGAGGCGGAGTCCGGTGAAGCGGAAGTGATAGCCAATCGAGTAGTCACCACCGGACAATCATGCGGTATGTTGAGTGAAAGCGGATTGAATGCAGGAATAAAAGAAAGCGAAGATCTGGTGAAAGGGAGATGGGGGTGTGCCGATCGAGTTAGGGGGAGTTTTGAGTATTTTCGTGACTAAAGGCGGGGGAATGGAATAATTTAGTGTGAAGTTGGATTCTGTTCCTCAGACATAGAGCGCTAACCAGAAAGAAATAATCAAGGAAAACAAATATAATGACTCGCGAAGACATCATCGCTGCAATTGACGAAGAAATCGAACGACTTGAGAAAGTCAAAGAATTGCTCCAGAGTTCCAGTTCTGGCAAGCTGACCGGGGCGTTGAACCGTAAGGGAGTTGGGCCGAAGAAGCGGTACTTGAGCCCCGAAGCACGGGCCCGGATTGCCGCCGCCCAGAAGCGCCGTTGGGCGAAACAGAAGGCGGCAACCGCGCAGTCCGCCAAGAAGTAGTCAGTAGGGCGGATGATTCAAGTCAAGCTTTTGCATCCCGATGCCCGGATCCCGACGGTGCAGCATGCCGGAAGTGATCTGGGCTTCGACCTATATGCGGTAGAAGATACGGTACTGCCGGCGGGCGTGCCGGTGAAGGTGCGGACGGGGATCGCGGTGGAGGGTCCGCCGGGTTGGGGTTTTGTCCTGGGGGATCGATCTTCGATGGCGGCGAAGGGGATTACTTACGCCGGCGGACGCATTGACGCAGGATACCGGGGCGAGATTCTGGTTTGCCTGATCAATGTGAACCAGCCGCGGTACTGGGTGGTTGTGGATCGGGATCCGGACGGGACGGTCAGAGACATTCGGCTGGGAGCGAGCGATGCGAGCGTGACGATACGTCGCGGTGACCGGATTGCACAGATGTCTCCGTTTGAAGCGCGGACGGATGTGGAGATTGTGGAGGTGGAGGAGTTGTCAGAGACGGCGCGGGGAGCGGGCGGATTTGGGTCGACGGGACGGTGAGCGCGTCGAATTGACGGCTGAAAGAGGCGGCCGGGGCAGTGGGAACTGCGCCCGGCGTTGCTGTTTTTTGGGGGGGAGCTATTTGCGGAGGTATGCGTCAGAGCCGTTGATCCAGTCTTCGCGGGGGGGAGTGAAGACGTCGAGGTCGATGGTGTCTTCGACGGCCTCGGCGGCGTGGGGCAGATGGGGCGGGATGACGAGGGTTTCGCCGGCGGCGACGGTGATGTTGCGACCGTCGTCGAAGGTGAAGCGGAGGGCGCCGGAAAGGATATAGGTGATTTGCTCGTTGTGATGACTGTGGCGGGGAACGACGGCTCCTTTGCGGAGGACGAGGCGGGCGAGCATGCCCTGTTCGCCGTGGACGAACTGGCGGGTGACGAGCGGATTGAGCTGATCGACGGGGATGCGGTCAAAGCCTGAGTATTGCAGGTCGTGGGATGGGCGAGGGACGGATTGGTTCGACACGGAAATGACTCCTGGCAACAAGTGATAGAGAGTGGTCATTGGCAGAGTGCATGAACGGGGTCGGGTCGGGCAAGTGGCGGGTAGCTGGGAGAAGATGAACAGGATATTTTGGAAGTGGAAAGTGCGAAGAGCGAGGGCGAGACAATGGATCTGGGATTGAAAGGTCGGGTGGCGCTGGTAGCGGGAGCGAGCCAGGGGATAGGGCGTGCGACGGCGATGGCGTTTGCGGCGGAAGGGGCCGATGTGGCGATCTGCGCGCGGAATGAAGCGGCTCTGGAGGAAGTGGCGAGGCAGGCGCGCGACGAGCGCGGGGTGAAGGCGCTGACGGGCGCCGTGGATGTAGCGGACGCGGAGGCGATTGCGGAGTTTGTGAGACGGGTGGAGGCGGAGATGGGGCGCGTGGACGTGTGCGTACCGAATGCAGGCGGGCCACCGGCGAAGCTGTTTTTGGAGACGACGATGGAGGAATGGGAGCGGGCGTGGCTGCTGAATCTGCGGAGCGCGATCTGCTTTGCGCAGGCGGTGCTGCCTGGCATGGTGGACCGGAAGTGGGGGCGGATTGTAACGCTGACGTCGTACACGGTGAAACAGCCGGTGCCGGAGCTGGTGTTGTCGAATACGATTCGGGCGGGGATCATGGGGCTGGTGCGTTCTTTGGCGGGGCAGTTTGGGAAGGAAGGCATCACGGTGAATAATGTTGGGCCTGGATTCACGGAGACGGATCGCGCGAAGAAGCTGCTGGAGCTGCGAGCGCAGGCGCGGGGGGTGAGCGTGGAGCAGGCGCGGGCGGATCTGGAACGGGAGATCCCGGTGGGCCGGATGGCGAAGCCGGAGGAAGTGGCGGCGGCGATTGTGTGGCTGGCGTCAGAGCCGGCGGCGAGCATTACGGGGCAGACGGTGCTGGTGGATGGAGGGAGTTACAAGGGATTGTAACCGGCGGAGGGGCAAATCAATGGTGAGGCAGAACAGGGCATCCTTGCGGATGCCCTGTTCTTGTTGGGTTGGGAACGGTAGCTGACTAGGGGAGGTAGTAGCGGAAGGATGTCCAGAACATGTTGTCGATGCCGTGTGCTCCGCCATCGGGATTGTTTGGGCCGCCAATGCCGGACCAGAGGTCACGCCGGAAGCGAGCGTACTGGAGGCCGAATTTGAGGGTGCCCTTGGGGCCGTTGTAGAAGTTGTACCAGTTGCCCATGGTGAACTCCTGAACGTCCTTGGTGTTGCCGCCGCAGTTGGCAGGGGTGTTTGGGACACTAGCGGCATTTGGACCGGAGGGCACGGATTCGGTGTTGCATCCGGACATGTTGGTATAGGGCGATCCGTATCCTTCACCGCTGGTGCCGAAGTAGCGGCGGCCGGCGTAGTCGCCGCCGTAGTTTGCGTAAATCATGAGCTGGTTGGTGGGTTTGAATTCCAAGGTGCTGAGAGCAGAGAAGGTGTGGAGCGGAGCGATGGTGCCGTTGGGTCGGAGGGTGACGTCGCCGATGGTGGAGGAGCCCATGCGGCCGGTGCCGTCACCATAGAGGCCCTTGAGGCCGATGACGAAGTACTTGCTGAGTGGGCCGCGGACACTGGCGCCGACGCCGCCCCCCACGAGTGAATCATTGTAGGGAGTTCCAGTGGCCGGATAGACGCGGTCGCGGAAGAAGCGGGCGACGCCGAAGAGTTCCCAATGGCCCCATCCGGGCTGGGCGGCGATTTTGGCGACCATTTCAGGGGCGATGTTGTAGGAGTATGTAGCGCCGGGGTTGTAGAGGCCGCCGCCGTTTCCGTTCGAGCCGACGAGCTCGTTTTTGGGAAGCTCGTTTCCGGCGACGAGCATCTGGTCGTTTTCGGCAGAAGCGCCGATCCATAGTTTTTTGCCGAGGTTTTTGGTTACGCGGAAGCCGTACTGGCGATTCCAGACGAAGCCGGTTTCGTACTGTGGATCGATGGAGTCGGGAAGAGTTTCCGTATCGTTCTGCAGGCCGTTGCCGTTTTCTGTAACCAGGGACCACATCTGGCCTGCGGTGAAGGTCAATCCATTATTGAGGGCCGCCTGAGCCCAGAGTTGACGCTGACGCACGGTGTAGCTGTTGGACTGGTTGTTGTTGGAAGTGGCGCCTGCGCTGAGCCAGTCCATTTCGTAATGGGCGGTCATGGTCATGGCGCTAGTTTTTCCGACGGCGGTGAGCGCGATGCGGGACTGACGCCCTGAGCCGTAGAACTCGCTG
>CAZWSD010000087.1:0-9841 GCA_964636535.1 uncultured Acidobacterium sp.
ACGGCGAGTGTGTTCCCATGCCTGATGTTGGAATGCTCTTGTCGATGCCGTGCCAGAGGAAACCAGGCAGAGAAGGATTCGCACCTGATGCGTATGCGGCGGGACTCCACACGGGAATACCGATGCCGTGCGCGTCTGCCCAGGGCGTCATGTGTTCGATGCGCAAACCATATTCGAGGGTCAGATACGGGGTGATGCGGTAGTGATCCTGGACGTATCCAGCGACATCCCAGAAGTAGAGATTTGGAGCAGGATCGATGTTGGTCTGGCCGTACCAGAAGACGCCGCCTTCCAGGAAGTCTGCCAGGTAGTTGCCGCCATTGCCACTGCCGATGGCGCCAGTCGAGTACTCGGTGGTGCCAGTCGGCGCGTCGTTGTAGGTTGGACCGATGTAGTACATGGCAAAATTGCCATTGGTTGCCACAAAGGGCGTTGCCTGGTGGTTGTTGTCAAGCCCCACATATATGCCCGCGCGCAGAGTGTGGCGGCCCAGCACCTTGGTCAGGTCATCTTCACCAAACCGGTTCCACTTCTTGGCATAGATGCCGCCAAAACTGGTATCGGGATAGAGGTTTACTGGCAGTCCGTCGGTTCCGTAATCCTGAAATTGAGGAATTACCTTTGAACCGTTGTTGAAGATGCCAGAGAAATTCCATTTGCCATTCAGCGTCAGCGCATTGAAGTCTTTGGCGACAAAGTTCTGGTCCATATATGCGCCCGAGATGCTGAAATCATTGGTCAGCGTGGGGCTGATGATGGTGGTCCAGTTGAGCGTGCCAATCTCGGAGTTCAGATCGGCCAGCATGCCGCCGCCCGGGGTATTGGTTCCGCCGTTCGGACCATGCGGTGAGTAGTAGGGAACCTGGGGCACGCCTTCCTTGCCGCGTTCCGTGCTGTACATGACGAAGATCTTGTTCTTGGGTCCGAAGGAGTAATCGAACCGCAACTGCCCCTGCCAGTTGTCATTGTCAATCAGGTTGGTATGGGCGTAGTTGTAGCCCTGAGAATTGGTGGCCTGGTTTGGGAGCGGGAGGGTATTGATTAGATCCTGCTGGATAGGATTCAGATTCGCACCGAGCTGGCCGTTGGCGAGCGTGCTGCCGTCGATTCCGGTTGCAGGCACCCGGGCCAGGTTTGCATAGGATCCATTATTGATGAGCGGGCCGAGATACTGGTCGATTTGCGTCTGGCTGAAGTCGCCCTGGCGCATTTTAGCCGACGGCACAAGAGCGGTGACAATGGCACTGCCTGCGTTGCCGTACGCGTATTCGTTCTTTTGGAACATTCCTTCCAGACCGGCAAAGAAGGTCAGGTGACGATTCCTGTTGAAGTCCACGTGCGGAAGGATGACCGGACCGCTGATAGCGAAGCCGGGATAGATTTCGCGATCGGGCGGAGGCGCCTGATGGTCGAACTTCGAGAGCCAGTCGGTTGAATTCATCTGGTAGGTGCGGCCGTAGGTGTACACCTCGCCGTGGAAGTCCTTTGTGCCTGACTTGCCGACTGCATTGATAATGATCGGCCCGCCGACGTTATCCGCAGTCACTGCGGAGGTTTCCACCTTCACTTCTGCCACCTGGTCGTAGTTCACGTTCTGCAGACTGCCGCCGTACGCGCCGGGATCGGTGATATCGATGCCGTCGTAGAGCAGTTCGATCGAGTTGGTGATAGTGCCCTCGCCAGAGTAGCTCCCGTATCCGCCCGCGACAGAAACCTGGGAGGGATCGTAGCTCTGGTTGGTGACAGTATTGTTGCCGCTGGTGATGGCAAAGCCCGGAAGAATCTTGAGGAGTTCCGTAACGTCACGGCCTTCGACCGAAAGGTGTTTGATGTCCTGCGCGGAAATCAACGTGCTCGACGTGCCGGAGTCGAGGGTAATTTCCTGGGCAGCGGTATGCACCACCACGGTCTCGGTCGCGGCTCCGGGTTGCAACACGACTTCGTGAAGGCTGCGCGAGTCGCCCGGATCGAGGTGGATATTACTGATCTTGTCCGCCTTGAAACCGGAGGCGCGAATCATCAGCACAAAATTGCCGGATGGGATGTCTACATATACGAAGTCGCCAACTCCGTTTGTTTTCGTGTTGCGCACATCGCCAGTAGCGACGTTGGTGAGCGAGACCGCGGCGTTCGGAATGACAGCGTGGGTGGGATCGACGACGGTTCCACTCAGGCTGGCCGTTGTGCCCACCTGGGCGTTTAGCGCTGCCGGGAGCGCAAGGACCAAGCCAAGGAACACGGCACAAGCAAGCAGCCGGCTAGACCAGTGTTTGCGAAGATTCATCTGAATCGCCTCCTGAAAGTACAGCATTTGCGTTGTTTTATTTCTGTGGTACCCAAACATTGTTAACATGTGCGCCAACACCCGCACCGTAAGCATTTCCACATAACGGCATAACAGATGTCAACAGTAAGACGCTTTTTTTCCAATAGTAAATTGATTTTATTGGAAAATGGAAAGCTTGCTCCTGCAATTTCAGAGGGATACGGTCAGCCCCTGAATGTGGACCCATCCGGGCGCGCGTCGGACGGGCTTGTTTACTCTCCATATATTGGAGGATCAGACATTCCACCTAAATGTGTAGGCGCTGCGGTAACACCGGCCACGACCGTCGATTCAGCACGCGAATGCTGGTTACGCGCGGTGGCGTGCCGCCTCTGGTTCGCCACAGGCGGCACGCTGCAAATGCCAGAAAATCAGCGGAGCCGCGGACCTATGAGTTGGTCTGCAGCTTACCCGTCTTTTCGGGGACGCCGCGAGTTTCCGAGCTCAGCAGTTGGAATGCGAGAGCGGCAATCGCTCCACCCGCGAAATTGGCCAGCAGATAGATCCAGATCTTCGTCCATGCGACCATCCCCATGAAGGAGATGCCCACCGCAACCGCCGGATTGAAGGCCGCCGAAGCCACTCCACCCACGGCAAATGCGCCGGCAACCACCGTGAATCCGATGGCGAGACCGTAGAACGAATTGCCGCTATTGTCGTCAGATGTAGCGGAATTGAGCACGACGAAGACCAGGGCAAAGGTGAAGAGGAACTCCGCCAGCAGCTCCGGCATCACCGCCAATTGACGAATGTGAGGCTGGCCGGCAGGCATGACGTAGCGGACTACGAAGCCCGCAAGAAGCGCGCCGACGGACTGAAACAGCATGTACGGAATCACATCCTTCCCGGGGCAGCGCCCGCGCAGCCACACGCCCAGAGTGACGGCCGGGTTGTAGTGGCCTCCGGAGATGTGTCCGCCCGCATAGATCATCACCATCAGCACCGAGCCGATGGCCAGTGGCGGAATCACTCCGTCGCCACCCGCCAGCACGGACATGCCGACGGTGAAAACGAGAAAGAATGTTCCAATCAGTTCCATAAGGTATTTCTTCATGGCAACCTCCGTTGCGATAAGGTTGGCCCGCCGCTTTTTGTCCAAAGCGAAAGCGCGGCGGGGGGTTCACGCCGGCAGCAGCCGGCTCAGGCAGCGGTTCCTGTCTTCCGGATCGCCGCCAGGCCGGTGCCGGTAATCTGCCATTTTTGTCCGGCCTCGGCGGCAAAACCGGCCTCGGCCAGTTCACGCGCCGCGCTGCGAATGCGGTACATCGGCAATCCGGTTACGGTGGCTACCTGCGACAAGGGAAGCGGATTTTCCATTGCAGAGAGGATTCGCTGCGCGGCCTCTGTGAGTTGTCCGTCGGGATTCAGGCAAGGCATGATCGCCTCATTTCCGCCATGGAGCCGATGCCGGCTCCATGGCCTGCGAGCAGGGAAATTCAGACTGCTTTCTTCGAGAAGTACCAGTCCGTGGTTTCAAAGCCGGCTTTCATGCGGGCTTCCGCATCCTCAGTGGTTCGAGGCGGCGGAACGATCACCTTATCACCGGGTTTCCAGTTGGCCGGCGTCGCAATGCTGAATTTGTCAGTAGCCTGCAGCGCATCCACCAGGCGGAGCACCTCCTGGGTATTGCGTCCAGTGCTGAGCGGGTAGTAGATCATCGCCCGCATAATTCCCTGGGGATCAATCACAAACAGGCAGCGGCTGGTTTCGGTCTTGCTTTCGCCCGGCATAATCATGCCGTAAAGTGTGGCAACTTCCTTATTGAGATCGGCAATCACGGGGAATGGAACCTTTACCCCGAAGTTCTTCTCAATATTCCGTACCCACGCAATGTGGGAGAACGTGCTGTCAATGCTCAAGCCGCAAAGCTCGACGCCGCGCTTGCGCAGCTCCGGCGCCAGTTCCGCAAAAGCGACAAATTCCGTCGTGCAGACCGGGGTAAAGTCCGCTGGATGGGAAAACAGGATCAGCCAGCTTCCTTTAAAGTCTTCCAGCCGGAGGGTGCCGTGCGTGGTTTCCGCTTCAAAGAGAGGCGCAGGTTGGCCGAGACGTGGAAAAGAGGGATTGGTGAAAACAGAAGGAGTCTCCATTGTGTGACCTCGTATGCTTGGAAATAGGAAGGCTCAACCTTCCGCGCCTCCAAAAACACACACAACCGACCGGAACGCCTTGATGCAACTGGCAGCGCATCGGGCAAAGTAGTCCAGCCCGGTCGAGGCCGTGAACAGGCCCTACATCTACAGCCTGACGTTGCAATTGGGGCAGGACTGTGACGCTGGTCACAGGAAAGGCGGGCCGGCCGCCCGCTTATCGGCGGGAGCCGAAGAATCCCCCGACACTGCGGGGCAGTGTTTTTCGTGGTACAGTTTCGACTAACCGGTTAATTAAGAGAATCGCAGGACGGATTCGCCACGGAGTACAGCAGTGACCACCGCATCCCGAAACGTGAAAAGAACGCGCCCAAAGCAAGCAGACCAGTCTGGTCGTCTGCGCAAAGCAAGCGCTGCCGATCCCCGGTCCGCGGACGAACAAGACGCCCGCCGCGAACGCATCCTGCGCGCGGCCATCGCCGAATTCAGCCAGCATGGGCTGGCCGGAGCGCGCACCGAAGCCATCGCCGTGGGCGCCGGCGTCAATAAGGCGCTGCTCTACTATTACTTCCACGGCAAAATAGATCTGTACGCCGCGGCATTGGAGGCATCCGCCGCGCAAATGCTTGGGTCGGCGATGCGAGCTCTCGATCACGAAGGTAGCGCCGGCGAGCGCCTGCTGCGCACCGCATTGAATCACTTTGACCGGATTGCCTCGCGCCATGAGTATGGACGGCTGATGAACCAGGAAATGGCCCGCCTGCGGGAGAGCGGCGAGGAAGCCGGTCCGGCGCCGCTCGAGAAAATCTTCAGCCTGCTCCTGCACAAGATGCGGCGGGTTCTGGCCGAGGGGATGAGGACGGAGGAGTTGATCCACACGGATTGGATGCAGGTGATCTATGCGGTGCTGGGCTCCAATGTCTTCTACTTCATGAGCGCGCCGATGATGCGGCGAGTGGCCGATTTTGATCCATTGAATCGGCGCGGAATTTTACGCAGGCGAAAGGCCGCGATTCTGTTCCTTGGCGCTTCCCTGTTCACAGACCGGCAACGCGGCGAGCAGCTTGCGCGGCAGGTGCTGTCCGATACTCCCTCGCCCGCGCTCGATCGGACCTGGGAGCCCCACCCTTCAGGAGTTCCCTCACGATGAAGGCAAGGCGAAACATTATCCTTCTGTTTGTGGTGCTGCTGGCGGGATCGATTGCCTGGTACCTGTGGTCCACCCGCCAAGCCAAAGGCCTGCGGCTGGTCGGTTCGGTGGACGCCAATGAGGTCATCATCAGCTCGCAGATTCCGGGCCGTATCGCGACCCTGCCGGTGCAGGAGGGACAACACATCCGAGCGGGGGAACTGATGGCGACCATCCAGAGCGAGGATTTGCAGGCCGCTCTGGCAGCAGCCAGCGCAACCACGCGCAGCGACGCCTTCAAAGTGCGGGAGGCGCGCGATACGCAGCGGCAGATCTCCGGGCAGACTTCCAACCAGGTAAGCAATGCCGAAGCGCAGTTGCGCGCCTCCCGCGCTGCGCTGGCTCAGGCGCTGGCCCAGTACCAGCACCAGCAGGTGGACACGAGCAGAACGGTGGCCCTGGCCAAAGCCGGCGTGGCCAGCCAGCAGTTGCGCGATGAACAGGTGACCGCCTCTGCCGCGCTCCGCTCCGCCGTAAACGTGGCCAAGGAGAATGTCGCCGCCGCCGAAGCTTCGCTCAGGATCGCAATGGCCAACACCAACCAGGCAAATGCGGCCGCGCAAACCACGGCTTCCGCCATTGCCGCGATGCAGAACGCCGACGCGCTGCAGCAGCAGGCGGAGATCGAGCTGGGTTATGCGGATGTACGCTCTCCAATTGCCGGCATCCTCAATGTCCTCGCCGCGCGGCAGGGAGAAGTGGTGGCCGCGGGCACGCCCATCGCAACCGTGATGGAACTTTCGCAGACCTGGGTCTACGCACCACTGCCGGAAACCGAAGCCGATGCCGTCAAGCTCGGCGACACACTCAAGGTGGAAATGCCAAGCGGCGCGACCACCACCGGCACCGTGATCGCCAAGGCCGCATTGGCTGACTTTGCCACGCAGCGCGATGTGAGCCGCACCAAGCGCGACATCAAGACCGTGCAGCTCAAACTGCTCATCAAAAATCCTGGCGAGCGGTACGTGCCCGGAATGACCGCCTATGTTTATATCCCCCGCGACCAGTTGGTGAGGCGATGAGCGACGCATCCGCTCCAACCCAGCCCGCGATGATGGTCGAGCACATCGTCAAACGCTACGGTGACTTCGAAGCTGTCAGTGACGTGACCTTTGACGTAAAGGATCGCGAAATCTTCGGCCTGCTCGGGCCCAACGGAGCCGGCAAAAGCACCCTCATCCGCATGATGACGACGCTCATTCCCGTCACGCGCGGCAAGGCCGTCGTAGGCGGGCACGACGTCATGCACGAGCCCGATGCCGTGCGGCAGAAGATCGGAGTCATTCCGCAGGCCCTCACCAGCGATATTGATCTCACCGTCGAGGAAAATCTCTCCATCTACGCCAAGCTCTATGGCCTGCACAAAAAGGAACGCGAAAAGAACATCGACGAACTTCTGGATGCCGTGGATCTCGCCAAGTGGCGCAAGGCGCAGACCAAGACGCTGTCCGGCGGCATGCGCCGCCGCCTGGAGATCGCGCGCGGCCTGGTGCACAACCCCAACATATTCTTCCTTGATGAGCCAACGACGGGGCTCGATCCCGTCTCCCGCGTGGCCGTGTGGGAAATGCTGAATCACCTCAAGGAAACACGCCACCTGACCATGCTCATCACCACGCATTACATGGAAGAGGCAGACCGCCTTTGCGACCGCATCGCCATTGTGGATCACGGCAAGCTCGCGGCGCTGGACTCGCCCATGGCGCTCAAGGCCAGCGTGCCCGGCGAGAACACCGTGGAAGCCGGCTTTGCCAAGGATGTTCCGGGGCTCCAGGAGCGCCTGCGGCAGCTCGCAGGTGTCTCCTCCGTGCAATCGCAAAGCGGCGGCATGTACCGGATCCTTACCGCCAATGGCTCGCAGACAACTGCCGAACTCGTGCAAATCGCCACCTCCCTCGGCGCCGTCCTCAAGTCACTCAACGTGCAGAGCACTTCGCTCGATGATGTCTTCGTCTACTACACCGGACGGCAGTTGCGCGACGAACTCGTGAAGGGCGCCGCTGACCACGTCATGCCGCCGCGGCCGGGGATGCGATCATGAACCGCATGTTAGCCATTGTCGAGCGCGAGCTGCGGAAATTCTTCCGCTCGCCGGCGCTTTTGCTCACTTCAATGCTTTTGCCACTGGTACAGTTACTTATTCTGGGCAATGCATTCGGCGGCAAGGTGCGCAACGTGAAGCTTGGGCTTGTCAATCACGACCACGGCTTTGAATCACTCCGCGTGCAGGAAGACTTCAACGCCATCGCAGCCAACATCAAGACCTTCACCGTGACTCCTTACAGCAACGAGCAAAAGGCCGTCAATGACGTTCGCAGCGGCAAAATCAGCGGAGTCGTCATTATTCCGCGCCAGTACTCACGGCGCGTGCTGGCGGGCGACTCCCCCAAGATCGGCCTCGTCGTCGACAACGCCGATCAGTTCGTCAGCGGCGCGGTCGAAGCCGAAATGCAACTGCTCGTTCAGGCACTCAACGCGCCCGAGATTCCTTCGCGCATCGCGCAGCAGATTCAACTCGATATCGTCGAGCTCTACCCCTACATCGAGTACATGAAGTTTTTGCTCTCCGGCTCTGTCACGCTGGCGATGTATGTTTCCGTCATGATCGGCGGCGGCATGCTGTACATCGACGACAAGGCGCGCGGTGTGCATGAAGGCTATCTAGTCACGCCCATCACCAAGCTGGAACTCGTCACCGGGCTCAATGTTGCCGGCGCCATCAAGGCAGTGCTCTCTGGAGTCGCGCTCGTCGTGCTTGGCTCGCTCGCGGCCGGGCTTGGCACTCCCTTTCATCTTAAGGCGGCCTTCGAACTGCTCCTCATCATCATCTTTGCCGCTGTCGCATTCAACGGCATGATGTTTCTCTTCATGGTCCGCGTGGAAGATCCGCTGGTGCCGCGCGCCATGTTTGGAGTGCTCAACACGCTGCTCTTTTTCCCCAGCGGCGCCATTTATCCGATTTCCGCGTTCCCCAAATGGCTGCAGGCCATCGCGGTGGTTGACCCATTCACCTACGCAGTTCATGGCCTGCAGTCGGTCCTTCTCAAAGGCGCGGGGTTCGCCGCGATTGACAAGGATCTGCTCATTCTCTTCCTCTATGGCGCTGGAACACTGCTGGTCGCCACGCCGCTCTTCAAGCGCACGCTGTAGCAGCGCCCCAGCAGCCATTCCCTTCCGCACAGAGGGAGCCCGCGGCTCAGGCAGAAGATACGGCGGCCTCTTCAGAGCTGCTGGCCATCATCTGCGGAATCTGGCGCCCTTCTCCTTCCCGCAGGATCCAGAAGGGAAGAGAGGGCGGCTCCGACAACATGGCTCGCTCAAAGCCCTGAAGGGGCTCTGTCTCGCCGTCGTCCGCAAGAGGAAATGTGCCGAAATGCGTTGCAATGCTGCATGCGGAGCGAAGAATGCAGTGCGCAGCCAACGCCTGGGCAGGGTTCGTATGGATCGGCCCCATGAACCACTCCGGCTTATAGGCGCCAATCGGCAATAGTGACAGGCGAATGCGCGGAAAGCTCCTGGCGATCTCCTCAAACAGCGCGCTGAAGCCAGTGTCACCGGCGAAGTACACTGCTCCCTCCTCGGCCTCGAGCACCCATCCACACCACAGCGTGCGGTTGCGGTCAAACGGTCCCCGCGCGGAAAAGTGCTGTGCGGGGACGCAGTGTATCCTCAGTCCGTGCCAGACAACATCTTGCCACCAATCCAACTCGCAGATATCAGAAAAACCGATCTTGCGGAGCGATTTCGCCAGCCCCAGCGGACAAAAAACGGGCGGGCGATCTCGCTCCAGCAAGCGCGCAAGAGTGGCCGTGTCGAAATGATCGTAATGATTGTGTGAGAGCAGGACGGCGTCGATTCGCGGCAAGTCTTCGATACGCAGGCCGGGTCCGCGCCGCCGCCGGGGCCCCACAAACATAACCGGGCTGGCGCGCTCGGACCACACCGGGTCCGTAAGGAGATTCATGCCCGCCGTCTGCAGCAAAAATGTGGAGTGATTGACGAACGTGACCCGTAGGTCTGATCCGTGCACTTGTTCCGGCGGTGGTGATCCCGGCTCGGTTTCCGTGAAGTCGCTCCATTTCCCCTGTTCGCGGCCCGTAATCCAGCGCAGAAACTGAAACAATTTCTGCCGGGGCGCGCCCGGATTAAAGAATCGTCCGTTTTCGAAATGCGCACCGCGCCATGCGCTTTTGACGCCGGCATCACTCACTGCTCACCACCTTTGCGCCTGTATTC
>CAZWSD010000088.1:0-9821 GCA_964636535.1 uncultured Acidobacterium sp.
GCACGGGACTGCTGCGTTGCTATTTATCCCGGGTAGAAAACGGACATACAGTTCCGTCACTGGATACGCTGGCAAAGATCGCCCTGGCGCTTGATCTTCCGTTAGCTCAGTTTTTTGCCGAGGATACGCTGGGCCGGGAGTTGAATACGCAGAAGCTGTCGGATGATGAGTTGCGGTTCTTGACGCAAATCCGCAGGTACTCTTCGAATCTGAATGACAGTGACCGCAAGCTGCTGCTGGCGATGGTGAAGAAGTTTGCGGCGACGGCGATCAAATAGTTTCCGCTCCTTTAGCAGAAGGGACCGTGCGGCAGAGTGAGGGATTGCTCCGCCGCATTTGTTTGCAGGGAAAGGGCTGCTGGGGTGATTAGCCCAGCGAGGGGATTCCGCCGACCTGATAGGAATACACGCCATAGGCCAGCAGCATGAGGACGAATGTCATCAGGACGATGGCGGTGCGGCGGCGCAGCAAGAACATCTCCGGATCGGCTCCAATCCGGGGTACCATGGGCAGCCCCATGAGGATTCCGCAGACGAAACCACCGAGATGGGCCATGTTGTCGATTTGAATTACAAAATGCATCAAGTCGCCGCCCGCGCCCAGGATGAAATTCAAAATTGCGAAGTAAATGACGCTGCGGCGCAGCTTGCGCAGCTCAAACTGCGGAATGGGCAGGAGGGGCGACTTGAGCAGCACGATGAGAACACCGGCAATGCCGAAGATGGCGCCGGAGGCGCCCATGCTCACGTATTGAGGGTGGATGGCCGTGCTGAGGATATCTCCGGCGAGGCCGGCGAGGATATAAACGGCGAAGACGCCGAGCGGGCCAAGGAGCGGCTCTCCGAGCAGACCGAGGTTCCAGAGACACCACATGTTGCCGGCAATGTGGATGATGCCGGCATGGACGAACATGGCGGTGAAGAGACGCCACCACTGTCCGTAGACAAAAACAAGGCTTCCCTGGTCGGCGCCCCAGCGAACGAGATCGCCGACGGTGGGAGACCACCAGGAGACGCCCGTGAAACACATGGCGAGGTAGACGAGGCAGTTGATGCCGACGAGGGTATAGGTGGCGGGCGCCATGGCCCAGTGGTTGCGGCGGCGCGGCGGCCGGGTGTAGACGCGCTGGGGCGGCGCTTCGTAGTAATCCGCCTGCGGCGCCGGTTGCTGGCCCGGAGGAATGATCTCGGGCGACCGGTTGATTCCGCTGCGATGGCTATGACCTGCCGCACGATCCATAGGGTTCTATCTGTAGCGTAACTGCGATGGCTTCAGGTGACAATCGGCAGGAAGTCGGCACAGTCCCTTACAATTCTAGTTTCGGCGCACAAAAAAACTCGCAGCAGATGGAAGGAGAGCAACGTGGACGGCTGGAAAAAGGTACGGCGTGCATTGCTGAGCGTAACGGATAAATCAGGGCTTGTGGAATTTGCCCAGAGGCTGGCGGCGCAGGATGTAGATCTGATCTCGACGGGGGGCACGGCGCGCGTGCTGCGCGAGGCGGGTCTGAAGGTGCGGGATATATCAGATCTGACGGGGTTTCCGGAGATGCTGGACGGGCGCGTGAAGACGTTGCACCCCAAGGTGCATGGCGGAATACTGCATATTCGAGGCAATGCGGAGCATCGCGCGTCGGTGGCGGCGCACGGAATTGAGCCGATCGACCTGGTGGTGGTGAACCTGTACGCCTTTGAGGCAACGGCGGTCAAGAAGGGGGTGACGGTAGGGCAGCTGATCGAGAACATTGACATTGGCGGGCCTTCGATGGTGCGGTCCGCGGCGAAGAATTTCGAAGACGTAGCGGTAGTGACAGCGGCCAGCGACTACGCCGGGCTCGCCGAGGAGATGGACGCGCACGATGGTTCGCTGAGCCGCGAAACGCGCTGGCGGCTCGCCAAACAAGCCTTTGCCACGACGGCAGCCTATGACACGGCGATTGCGAATACGCTGGAGAGGATTGCCTCGCCGGAGGCTGACGCGCTGGTAGATTTGGGCGATCCGCTGAAGACGGCGTTCCCGGCTGCGCTGCGGATCAACTATCCGCTGGCGATGCCGCTGCGTTATGGGGAGAATCCTCACCAGAAGGCGGCGCTATACAGCAATGGCAGCGGCACCGGCATTGCCGGAGCGAAGCAACTGCAGGGCAAGGAGCTGAGCTACAACAATCTGGTGGACCTGGATGCCTGCTGGGAGCTGGCGCAGGAGTTTGAGGAGCCGATGGTGGCGATCATCAAGCACACGAACCCCTGCGGCGCGGCCAGGGCCGAAAGCGTGGTGGAAGCTTACCGCAAGGCGCTGTCAACGGATCCTGTGTCTGCCTTTGGCAGCGTGATCGGCATCAACCGCATTGTGGACGGCCATGCCGCCGAGGAGATTGCCAAGCTGTTTGTGGAGGCGATTGCCGCTCCCGGCTTTACGAACGAGGCGAAGGAGCGGTTTGCGGCCAAGAAGAACCTGCGGTTGGTGGAAGTGACTCCGGCGCAGGCAGGGCGGGTGGTGCGTCAGGTTTCCGGCGGGCTGCTGCTGCAGGATGCGGACACGGGGCGCGTAACGGCGAGCGAACTCAAAGTGGTGACCAAACGGAAACCTACGGACGAGGAACTGACTTCCCTGCTGTTTGCCTGGAAGGTGTGCAAGCACGTAAAGTCCAACGCGATTGTGTACGCACGCGACAACCAGACGGTGGGGGTGGGCGCCGGGCAAATGAGCCGCGTGGATGCGGCAAAATTCGGCGCCATGAAGGCGATTCTGCCGATGACCGGATGCGTGGCGGCCTCGGATGCGTTTTTCCCGTTCCCGGATGGGCTGGAGACGGTGGCATCCGCCGGAGCCACGGCGGTGATTCAACCGGGCGGCTCGGTGCGCGACGCCGAGGTGATCGAGGCTGCGGACCGGCTGGGAATCGCGATGGTCTTCACCGGGATGCGGCACTTTAAGCACTGAGCAGCCGCGGCGGATTGCACAGCCGTTGGCCGCAGAGGCGCCCCAAAGACAAGGCCCGTGCCGGAAGCTGACAAAGGCCGGCGCGGAGCGTGTTTTTATGAGGGATTGCATTGACCGCCTGAGGCAAGTGAGTGCCCTGCCCCCTGTAAGATGAAGCTGTGGCCATACAACGCGCAAAAAGAGCCGGGCCGACACAGACCAGGCACCGGTCCCTGCACTTAAAAACCTACTTCATGCTATTGGTGATGATCGTGTCCATGCCCTTTGGCAATGTGATGCTGGGCAAAGGGATGAAGCATGTCGGGACGTTGGTCATCTGGCCGCCGGAAGCGATCTTCCAGACCGGGGTGCATATCTTTTCGTCTCCTTTTGTCTGGCTTGGTCTGGCTTCTCTTTTGACGTGGTTTGTTTCGTCGATGCTGGTGCTTTCGTGGGCGGACTACAGCTATGTCCAGCCGGCGACGTCTCTCGGGTACGGCGTGACGGCGCTGTTGAGCTGGATCATCCTGGGCGAGCATGTGAGTCCGCTGGAGTGGCTGGGCATCGCGATCATCTGCCTGGGAGTGTTCGTGGTGGGAAAAACGAATCCGCAAACCACGGCGAGCAACGCAATTCCGGCGGAGCTGGCGAAGCCGCCGGTACCGGGAGCAGGCGCGGCGGGGGTGAACTAGATGCTGAAGAACGTGATTCTTTTCACCCTCCTGGTAGTGGCCGGAACAGGCGGCGAACTGTGCGTTTCACGCGCGATGAAGAATGTGGGCGAGGTGACAAGCTTTCGCCCAAGGGAGATCATGCGAGTGGTTGGGCGGGGGCTGCTCGAACCCTGGATGTGGATTGGCGTGGCCCTGATGGCCTCCGGGTTCTTCGCGCTGCTGGGCGCGCTGGCTGAACTGCCGGTAAGCTTTGTGGTTCCGGTGACGGCGCTAAGCTACGTGATCGGGGTGTTTGGCGGAGCAACTTTTTTGAAGGAGCACGTCACACCGCAGCGCTGGCTTGGCGTGGCGCTGGTGGCGCTGGGCGTGACACTGGTCATCGTTGGAAAGCATTGATCGGCATGACGGATGAGACGATGGAGCAGCAGAAGGCGTTCCTGCGGCGCGCGATTGCGCTGGCGGTAAGGAATGTGGAAGCGGGCAATGGCGGTCCATTTGGCGCTGTGATTGTGCGCGCGGGCGAAGTAGTGGCCGAGGCCGGCAATTCTGTTTTTACGGCGAACGATCCGACGGCCCATGCCGAGGTGAATGCAATTCGCGCGGCCTGCAAGAAGCTGGGTGTCTTCCGGCTGGATGGGTGCACGTTATATACGAGCTCGGAGCCTTGCCCGATGTGCCTGGCGGCCTGCTACTGGGCTCACCTGGGTCGCATTTTTTATGCGGCGCGTGCGGAAGATGCGGCGCGCGCCGGTTTTGACGATGCATTTTTGTACAGCGAGCTGGCGCTCTCCGTGGACAAGCGCAAGCTGCCCGCCCAGGAAATGCTGCGCGAGGAAGCGCAGGCGAGCTTTGCCGCTTGGGACGCGAGCCCTTACAAGCAGCCCTACTGAGCGATTCCCGCACGGACAGTCCGCTGATTGATTCACTCAGAACGCGTGAGCGCCGTGATGAGCGGGGTCCACATTGGCCAGGCCGCGACTAGCTGGCTGCGGTTGGCGCCTTCGTAGTCTTCGTACTCGAAGCCGGGGCTGACGGTGCAACCGAGCAGCGCCCATCTTCCGCCGGTGACGAGGCGCGAACCCTGCCAGACGTTGCGCTCCACGACAACCTGCGGGCGCTGGCCGGCGGCGAGATCGCGACCCAGGATGACGGTGCGGCCATTGCCATTGGGCGGGAGCTGCAGCATTTCGACCGAATCGCCCGCGTAGTGATGGAAGACCTCGTCACTGCGGAGGCGGTGAATCTCGCTGAAGGTCTCCGGCTCCAGCAGATAGTAGATGGCCGTCGCGGCGCGGCGCGGACCGGGATAGCGGCCGGGCGCGAAGGCGGATGGGGCAAGGATTTCCTCCGACGCCCATGTCTGGATAAACCATCCGCCCTCGCGGGGGTGCGGCGTGAGGTTGAGTTGCTGCTTGATTTCTTCCGCGGTCATCAGAGGCATCCCTTCTTCGATAATTTCTGCCGCATAGTTTCAATTTTCCTGCGATACTCTGGACGAACCGCCGAGCATTCCGAGAATTGTTGAGAGACTGATCTGCCGATGCGCACCCGCCTTGAGCGCTATTTCCGCTTTGAAGAGCATGGCACAAACTGGCGCACCGAGGTGCTGGCCGGATCTACAACCTTCATCACCATGGCCTACATCATCTTTGTGAATCCGGCGATCCTGTCGCAAACAGGAATGCCGCTGGCGGCGGTGACGATGGCGACGTGCCTATGCGCGGCGTTCGGCTCCGTGGTGATGGGCGCGCTTGCGAATTATCCGCTGGCGATGGCGCCGGGGATGGGTCTGAATGCGTACTTCACCTATACGGTGGTGAAGGGCATGGGCGTGCCCTGGCAGACGGCGCTGGGCGCGGTGTTTGTTTCAGGTGTCATTTTCCTGCTGCTGACCTATACCGGCATTCGGCAGTTGCTGCTGGAGGCGATTCCCCATCAGTTGCACGCGGCGGTTTCGGGCGGCATCGGGCTGTTCATCGCCTTCATCGGGCTGAGCAATGCAGGCATTATCGTGCCCAGCGCCGCCACCACGGTAACGCTGGGAAATCTGCGCGCACCGGCTGCGCTGCTGGCGTTGTTCGGCGTTCTGCTGATCAGCGTGCTGCAGGCGCGCCGGGTAAAGGCGGCGATGCTGATTGGCGTGCTGGGCACCATGGCTGCCGGCGTGGCGCTGGGGCAGGTGCACTGGAAGCCGGAGGGCTTTTCCCTGCACTCGATTGCCGGGACAGCCATGCAGTTGAATGTGCGCGGAGCGCTGCATTTGAATGCGCTGGAGATCGTCTTTGTATTTCTGTTCGTGGATTTGTTCGACAATATCGGGACGCTGGTCGCGGTGACGGATCGCGCGGGGCTGATTGCGGAAGACCACACGATTCCGCGGCTGAGCCGGATCTTTTTTGCCGATGCCAGCAGCACGGTTGTGGGCGCGTTGATGGGCACGAGCACGGTGACGAGCTATATCGAATCCGGCGCAGGAGTGGCGGCGGGCGGGCGGACGGGCGTGACGGCGATTGTGACGGGGCTGCTGTTTGTAGTGGCGCTGTTTGTGGCGCCGCTGGTGGGTCCGATTCCTGACTTTGCGACTTCCCCGGCGCTGATCCTGGTGGGCGTGCTGATGCTGGGCGGCGTGGCCCGGATTGAGTGGGGCGATCCGGCGATTGCGGTGCCCGCGTTTCTCACGCTGGTGGCCATTCCTCTCACGTACTCGATCGCCACGGGACTCAGCCTGGGACTGATAGCGTTTGCGGCGCTGGAGGTGCTGACCGGCAAGGCTCGTCGCAAGCACTGGATGCTTTATGCGCTGGCAGTGCTGTTTGTGTTGCGATTCGTGTATCTCGCACGGGGGTAAAAGCAGGAGCGGAGCAGACGGCATGCCGCGTAGACCCTATTTGGCACTGAAATTGTTTCATTTTTGCGGGGGCGTTCAGCGCTTTTTGCCGCGTCTCATGTCTTCCATCAGAATGATGGCCTCGGCGATTTCGCGCAGGGGTTTGCGGCGCTGGCGGCTCTGCTTTTGCAGCGCCAGGTAGGCCGCTTCCTCGTCTACGCCGAGCTCCCGTTGCAGAATACCCTTGGCGCGCTCCATGAGCTTTCGGGTTTCCAGCTGAGTGGCCAGTTGGACCCTCTCATAATCCATGCGGGCCAGTTCCACCTCGGCACCGACCAGGTAGCCAAGCAGGGTAATGAGGCGTATTTCTCGCTGCGTGTGGTGGTGCGGCTCCTCATGCTGCATGTTGATGACGCCGACGAGCTTGCCCCGGCAGAGGACGGGCACGGAAAGAAATGCCTCGTAGTGGTCTTCTGGCAGGTTGGCGAAGCGCTCGAAGCGCGGGTCACTCGGTGCGTTTGCTGAAATGGCAACGTGCTGTTTGTTGGTGGCGACCCAGCCGGTGATCCCCTTGCCCACCGGAATTGCCACTTGATCGATGAGGTCTGAGTGCGGATTTTTCGATGCGCGCAGCACCAGTTGGTTGTGGTCAAGGACATAGAGAAAGCACGAATCGCAGTGCATCGTGTCGCTGACCAGTTCGATGATGCGCTCCAGAACAACATGTAACGGATCGGTGGCGGCAATGCGGCTGCCGATTTCGTGCAGGAGATCAATGTCGCTGATCGCTTCTCCCTGCGCTTCCTGCCTGAGTTTCACGGCCAAAGGGGCTCCCTGGTGCAACAAAAAATTCTGGCACGACAACCGATGAAGAAAAGATAAGGACCAGAATCGATTCAGGCAAGGAGATAGCTGGGGGAAAGCGACTTTGGCGGTCATCGATGGAAGCGAGTTCCTGTTTTCAGCGAGTTACGAAGCGGGAAAAGGCCGCCACCCCGGCCGGGAATGACCCGCGGATGGACGGCCTGAAGCAAGGCGCAACATTTACGCGTTGTAGGTGGTCGATGAGACGCGACCGCCCCGGCCGGTCCAGTTGGTGTGGAAGAACTCGCCCCGGGGACGGTCAACGCGCTCATAAGTGTGCGCGCCGAAGAAGTCGCGCTGCGCTTGCAGCAGGTTTGCCGGCAGCCGCCCGCTGCGGTAACCGTCAAAGAATGCCAGCGCAGTGGAAAAGGCCGGAACCGGTACGCCGAGTGCAATGGCATGCGAAAGCGCATTGCGCCACGAGAGCTGGTAGCGGTTGAGCGCCTGGGCAAAGAAGCTGTCAAGCAGCAGGTTCTGCAACTCAGGGTTGCGCTCATAGGCCTCCTTGATGCGGCCCAGGAACCGGCTTCGAATGATGCATCCGCCGCGCCACATGAGCGCAATGCCGCCCATGTTTAGGTGCCAGCCATGCTCCTTGCCGGCCTCGCGCAGCAACATGTATCCCTGCGCGTAGGAGACAATCTTGGAGCAATAGAGCGCGCGACGGACATCCTCGATGAACTGCTGCCGATCAGTTGCAGCTGGCTTTGACGCAGGCCCGCTGAGCACCGTGGAAGCATGCACGCGCTCCTCTTTCAACGCCGAAAGACAACGCGCGAAAACGGCCTCACCGATGAGCGTGACGGGCATGCCCAGATCGAGCGCGCTGGTGACGGTCCACTTGCCCGTGCCTTTTTGGCCGGCAGCGTCAAGAATCTTGTCGACCAACGGTTGGCTGTCTTCATCCCTGGCGGCAAAGATGGCGCTGGTTATCTCGATCAGGAAGCTATCCAGCTCGCCCCTGTTCCAGCCGGCAAAAACCTCATGCAGTTCGTCGGCAGTGAGGCCAAGGCTGCTTTCCAGGAGCTGGTAGGCTTCGCAAATAAGCTGCATGTCGCCGTACTCGATGCCGTTGTGCACCATTTTCACGTAGTGGCCCGCGCCCTCTTCGCCAACCCACTCACAGCAGGGCGAGCCGTCATCGACCTTGGCGGCGATAGCCTGGAATATCTGCTTGACGTGAGGCCAGGCCGCGGGATTACCGCCGGGCATGATGGATGGGCCGAAGCGCGCACCTTCTTCGCCGCCGGAGACGCCGGTGCCGATGAAGAGAATGCCCTTTTCCGCCAGTTCTCTGCTGCGGCGGTTGGAGTCAGTAAAGAGCGAGTTTCCGCCGTCGATGATGATGTCGCCGGCTTCCAGATGAGGCAGCAGGTGCTCGATCATCTGGTCGACGGTGCTGCCGGCCTTGACCATGAGCATGACGCGGCGCGGCTGCTTGAGCAGGCTGAGAAATTCCTCGATGGAGCGGCCCCCTGCGATGGAGGTACCCCTGGCTTCATGGGCGAGAAAATCATCGACCTTGGAGACGGTGCGGTTGAAGACCGCGACCTTGTAGCCGTGATCGTTCATGTTCAGCACGAGGTTCTGGCCCATCACGGCGAGGCCAATGACACCGATGTCACAACTTTGCATGCGTTTGAATGTCTCTTTCTTTCCGGAAGATTGTTTCGCTCGACGCGCGGGAGGTCATACCGGGTCTCGCACAAAGCTACGGCCGCGAGGTGGCGAATTGCGTCGAACGCTGTTGCTATTATCCATTGGTCAGACCTCATTTTGTGAAACGTGAGTAAGATTTTTTGATGGTCTGGTGGAATCGCGGATCGGGAGCAGATCCGGCATGGGCCTGGAGGCGCGCCCGCGAGGATGCGACAGCGGCGGACGATTTCCGGACACATCGGCATACCACGGTCGATGCCTGCTGTCGCCGATTCGTCACGCCAGCGGGGCAGATTCCGCCTTTTTGCGAGCGCCGCGCCAGTAGAGCAACAGGCCGAGGAGCACAGAAGCAACGGTGCCAATCACCAGTTTCAGTTCGAAGTCGAACTTGTTGGCGGAGTCACCGGGTGGAATCAAGGAGACGATAATTCCCAGCAGGACAACCAGAAAGCCGAGTCCGCCGGCAATCCACACGCCGGGGCGACCACCCGGTACAAGAACGGTATGGGGGTTTGACGCGCGGTCTGACCGCCTGGCGAGGCGGATGACCGCTGCAAACATGTAGAGGAACGGAATGAAGTAAAGAATTATGCCGGCGTCGATGAGGAATTGATAGGCGCCGCGGGTCGTGTCGTTGATCTGGCTGATCAACAGAATGGCGCCGGACAGCGTGCCCTGCACCAATATCGAAACCCAGGGTGTTTTCCAGCGTGGATGAATCTTGCCGAAGGCCCTTGGGAGATAGCGATCAATGCCAACAACGAACGGAACGCGCGCGATGCCGGCAACGGTTGAGCCCACGCCTCCGGCATTGCCGACGGTCACCAGCATCGCCGCGAGGATCCCGATGAAACCGACCTTCAGGATGGTTGAGC
>CAZWSD010000089.1:0-9815 GCA_964636535.1 uncultured Acidobacterium sp.
TCTGAAGCACGTGAACGAGGCGCTGCACGATGGGCAGGAGATTATGCTGAACACGGCTGACGAGCACGTGCTGTCGTGGTTGCGGAAGACACCGGATGGGAAGGCCGTGGTGGTTGCATGCAACTTCACCGGGCAGCCGCGGACGGAAAGCTATGATCTGAGGGCGCAGGGAGTGAAGGGCAAGAGGGTGAAAGCGCTGATGGCGACGCCCGGGGACGGGCAGGGCCAAACGCTGGGCGCGATGCACCTTGGACCCTACGGAGTTTTTGTGGGGCAGGTGGACTAGAAGGCCGCCCACGTCCGGCTGCGCAAGGGCTGCCGGACGCGGGCTCTTGAGAAGGATGAATTATACGAGCTTAGCGTCGAGAGTGATCTCGGTATTGCCCTTGAAGAGGCGGGAGATCGGGCAGCCATTCTTGGCGTTCTGGGCCGCGACGTCAAAGGACTCTGCGGTGGCTCCGGGCACTTTGGCGCGAGTGGTGAGGTGGATGGCGGTGACAGTAAATCCTTGATCTGTCTTCTCGAAGGTGAGGGATGCCTTGGTTTCGAGGGATTCGGGGGTAAGATTTGCCTGGCCGAGTTGCGCGCTGAGAGCCATGGTGAAGCAGCCGGCATGGGCCGCGGCAATCAGCTCTTCAGGGTTGGTCCCGACGCCGTTTTCAAAGCGGGTGGAGAAAGAGTACTGTGTGTTATTGAGAACTCCGCTATGGGTGGAGACAGTACCTTTGCCGTCTTTAAGGCCGCCATTCCAAACTGCACTCGCTGTGCGCTCCATGATTGAAGACTCCTTGGTCTAAAGTTGATTCGTGAGATGAAACAGGATGAAAACTGCCAGCTACATAGAACATGATAATCGCGATCACGAGGAATTGCCGGCACACAGCCATCCGGTGACGGATGTTAGCCATGCCCGAGATGGGGAATCCGGCGCCGATGCGACATCCATTTTCACTGAAGGATTAGAGGCATCGTGTGCGGCAAGGGCTGCATCGGGGGATGAACATCATTCGGTCTACTGCCCAAATTGTTCCAGCCGGTTGGAAGGGCATCGTTGCAAGCTGATCTGCCGTGGATGTGGATATTACCTTAGCTGCGCGGACTATTACTGAATGCTCGGCATCGAATGACGGTGGGGCATAGACCCGAGCCCCATTTGAATGGAGGCGCGTTGCAGTCACGGCGAGGGTGCGATGCGGTTTGGCAGGGAATGCAAGTTTGCAGAACCTCGACTTTCGCATGTTCGCCGTAGTCATATTCCACAAATATTGTTTTTGCGGTGGCCGATTCGCTGTGAGAGGTGGGGAGGGCGAGCCCGCGGCAGCATGGCTTTGCGCTTGCTGCTGGGCGGCCGGGGACCGAAACATGTGCCCGTGTTGCGCTTCGGTCCGTTCCGAATGTAGAGAAAGGGACCGGCGAGAGGATCAGGGCTGGGGAATGGGCATGCTATAGATGTTGGCGGTGGAAGTGCGCGCGTCCACGAGGGGGACATTGTCTGGAGTGAGGCCGGCAAAGCGATAATCGACAGCATCGGCGGCGCGAAGATCTTTGAGATTCGCGATGGGCTGGATATTGTCGGTTCTGATGTTGACGCGGTAAAGCGGCTGGCTGGGCTGAACGAAGTCATGGAAATAGATGTACTGATTGTTGTGGCCCCAGGCTGGGTCGGCGATGCTCTGGTGAGCCAGCAGACGCCAGGTTCTTGTTTTTAGGTCGTAAAGCATGAGACGCGTCTGATGAATGGAAAGAGCCGCGATGTACTGGCCGTTCGAGGACCAGCGCGGGCTGAAAAGGCCATCGGAGCCGGGTAGTTCTTCGACCATACGCGTGGCGAGGTTGTAGATGTAAATAGCCTTGGGCATGGAGGCTTCAGACATGAGATCGGGAAGCCTGCCAAAGACGATGTTCTTGCCGTCGGGCGACCAGTCGGGATCGGCCTGGCTGCGATTTTCAGGATCGACAAGATGGAGGTCGCTACCGTCAGCGTTGATCATGTAGATTGCCCAGCGCTGGTCGGGTTTGCGAGCCATGAGGAGCAGGTGCTTGTCGTGAGGCGACCAGTGCATGGTGAAAACCTGCAAAGGCTTGCTGGTGAGTTGAATGCGCTGGCTACCGTCGCTGCGGCTGCTCCAGAGTGAGCCGTTGTCCTGACGAATCCATGCGACCCACTTGCCGTCGCGTGAGAACGCGACACGTCGGGCGTTGCTGATCCCTCCCTTGTAAGGGATGAATATCTGTGATGCGGCGTCGTACTGTAGCAATTCAGAGCGCAGATTGAGGCCGATGAAGAAGATGCGGTGGCCGGAGCGGGCCGTGATGGGGGACTGATAAGTGAGAGGTCCGTTGGTGAGTGCGAATGGTTTACCGGGACCGCCAAAAAGGCCTGAATGCTCGGGAATGGCCCAGATATTAGAGCCGTTCAGGGTGTTCCGTTGGAAGACGTAGAATTTGCCGTCGGAGGTCCAGCTCCCGCAGCATTCTGAGCCCCCGGATGGAGACAGGAGCGGGTGAGCATGGGTGCCGTTGGCCGCAATGGTCCAGAGATGCGGGCTGTGGGTTTCACTGTTGAGGAGGGTGAAGCGCAGGGTGGAGCCATCCGGAGCCCATCGGAGCCAGAATGCCCGACCCGGGAGGGTGGCAAATTTCTGGACGTCCGTGCCGTTTTCATTCACGGTGAATAGGCTGTCGCCGTAGGCGTACAGCACGCGCTGGCCATCGGGCATCCATGTGGCGTCATGGGCGAGGATGCCTGGGATTCGCTGGCCTGCGCCGCCGATGGTGGGAACGATCCAGAGAGGTTGTTCGGCATTGGTGGTGAGGTGATTGCGGAGCAGGAAACTGGAGCCGTCCGGCGAGATGGCGCTAATGTAGGGGGCAGCTATCTCGCTCGGAATGTCGATGGCGCTGGTTTCGCCGTCGGAAATGAGTGCCTGAGCGAGCGTGGCGCGGCCCTGCTCGATTTCCGGGAAGTAGATGCGTGAGCCGTCCGTGGCGGTGGCGCCGAGACTCTCAAAGAGGGTGTCGGCAGGGGAGACGCGGCCGGAAAAAGTGATCTGACGGATTGCCGGCGGCGAGGATGGACGGGTTCCGGCCCACGTGCCCACGTACCATGAGGCGCCGGCAGCAACGATTAGCAGCGCGAAACCGAGGAGCCGGGAGCGGAATCCGGATCGCAGCGAGTACGGGTGCGGCAGCACGGTGCGCGCGGCGGGATCCGACCCAGTGGGATCGGTTGAATCTGCGGTCGAGGTTGGGTGCGATAAAGGCGACGCAGGCGTTTTGTGAGTACTGGAATCTGATTCGGATTCATCGACCGGGCTCACGGGTGCAAGAAAGCGGAAGCCGCGGCGAGCGAGTGTTTCGATGAAGCGGGGATTTTCGGCGGAGTCGCCGAGGGCCTCGCGCAGTTTATTAATGGCGGTACCGAGACTGTGGTCGAAGTCGACGATGGTGTCGGCCCCCCAGAGTCGTTGCTGCAGTTCCTCGCGGGTGACCACTTCTCCGGAGTTCTCGAGCAGAACGGTAAGTACGCGGAAGGGCTGCGCCTGGATGCGGATTCGGATACCTGCCTTGCGGAGTTCTCCTGTCGACAGGTCAGCCTCGAATAATCCGAAACGCAGTCGTTTGACCGCTGGCTTAGTTGGCTCGAACTGGGAGCTCATGGGGAAGCAGCCTTTGAACCAATTAGTAATACTCCCACAATTAGGGGCAGGTCAAATATCATCTGCGACCTCGGAGCGGGTTAAGTGTACATGCAAGTTATTGCTGTTAGTGAGTTTATCGGATGATCAATGAATGAATAAAAATGGATGGGCCGTGCATTGCCGATCGTTCTTCAGGGCGTATCTAGTGCGTGATGGCATGACGGCTCAGGCGAGATCTAGACCAGTCGCGTGCGTAAGAACTTTGGGAGGCAACATGAAATATCTATATAAAATGGCCGGCTTGCAGGCGGTGTGGACAACTGCTTTGCTGCTGGCCGTGTTTGCGGCCATGACCGCCGTCGGGGCGTACGCGCAGTCCGATAACGGCACTATCGTTGGCACGGTGACGGATCCGACGGGCGCCGTGATTCCGAATGCGAGCGTTACGGTGACGAACGTAGGCACCGGACTGAAGTTCGAGGCCAAGTCTAATAGCGCGGGCGAGTTTCAGATTTTCGAGGTGCCGCGCGGCAACTACAAAGCAGACGTGATGGCGCAGGGATTCCAGAGCCAGACGACGACCTTCGAGGTGACGGTGGCTTCGACCCGGACGTTGATTTTCAAGATGTCGCCGGGAACCGTAAGCACGACGGTAACCGTGACGAGTGCGGCGCCGTTGGTGAATACCAGTAATGGAACGATTGGCGCGACGATCCAAGGCGAGCAGGTGACGCAGCTTCCGCTGAATGGGCGCAATTTTACCGGACTGGCGCTGCTGACTCCTGGCGTGACGCGCGGCGCGTACGGGAACGCGCAGAGCGGCGTGAGCGGCAATGCGGAAACCTTCCGGCAGAATGAAAGCGGCGGGGGTGCGCTGTCGGTGAACGGACTTCGTCCGACCGCAAACAATTACCTGCTGGACGGGCTGGATAACAACGATTCTCTGCTGAATACGCTGCTCATTTTCCCGAACATCGACGCGACACAGGAGTTCAAGGTGGATACCAGCGTTGCTCCGGCACAGTATGGGCGCGCGGGCGGTGCGATTGTGGCGGCTTCGATCAAGAGCGGCACCAACCAATACCATGGGTCGGCATTCTGGTTCTATCGCAGCGGTAAATTCGACGCGAATCCTGGCTACCGTTTCTTGAATGCCCCGGCGAGCAAGAATCCACCCTTCAACCGGAACCAGCCGGGCTTCTCGATCGGCGGCCCGATCCTCAAGGATAAGCTGTTTGGTTTTGGCGACTACCAGGCATTCCGCGAGAACCTGCCGCAAAATCCATACTACGTCACGGTGCCCACGGCGCTGATGCGGCAGGGCGATTTTGAGGAGTACCTGAATAATCCTGATGTGGAAAACCAGTTCTCCGAGCCCTACTGTCTTATCCACCAGGGGGTGACGAACTATCAGAAGACCGGCCAACTGTATGACCCGCAAACCTGCCAGCCGATTCCGAATGACAATCCGGCGGCGACGGGGATTCCGCTGAACGCGGCGGCCCTGAATTACTTCAAGGCGTACCCCACGCCGTCCCGCGCGGGTGTGATCAACAACTTCCTAACGCACAAGCAGGAGTATGTCCACTACAACACGTTCGATGTTCGTTTTGACTGGAATGCAACGTCGAAGGATATGGCGTTTATCCGCTTCAGTTATGACAACTCGAACTTTACAGAGACGCCGGAACTGGGCACGCTGCCCTCGGGTTTCGGCACCGGGTCGTCGTACACACATGCCCGCGCATGGGGTGCCGGCTGGACGCACATTTTTTCTCCCTCGATTGTTAACGAGCTGTTGGTTGGGTACAACCGCGACGATTATGGATATCAGCCGCCGTTTTACGGTGTGGCGCTCTCGAAGAATCTTGGCATTGTGAATGCGAACCGCAACCTTGCAACCAGCGGCGGCGCTCTGATCGGCGGCAACGCCGGGATCGACTACACCGGCGACTACGGACTTTATGCTGTACCGCAGAACACGATTGAGTTGAGCGAGACGTTGAATTGGCAGCGGGGGCACCACTCGATCAAGATCGGCGCACAGGGCATTCTGCGCAATCTGGAGTACTTCCGTCCGATTGCCGGTAAGGGGTACTTCAACTTTGGCAACGGCGACTTTACCGGATTTCCGACGGCCGATATGTTGATCGGCTTCACGGATAACTACACTATTGGCGCGCAGAGCGGCTTTTACAGTCAGATATCGTACGAAAATGGATTCTTTGCGCAGGACGACTGGCGCGTAAGCCAGAAGCTGACGCTGAATCTTGGGCTGCGGTACGACGTGATGACCTGGCCGTACGAGACGCAGAACCGCATGGCGTCATTTGACGTAAACCCGCAAAGCTCCACTTACGGGCAGGTACTACTGGCGGGTAAGAACGGGGTACCGCGGACCATAGAGAACAACAACTACGCTGACTTTGCTCCGCGCCTTGGCTTTGCATATGACCTGCACGGGAACGGCAAGGAGGTGGTTCGCGGCGGATATGGCATCTATTACTTCCCCGACTACGTTGGCATCGACAATCAGCTTGGGCAGCAGGTTCCGTTCGGCGGCAGCGTGGGCTACTCCGCGCAGCAGGGCTACTGCGTGACGTTCACGGGTCAGACGGCCGCGCCGGGTTCGGCCTATGGTTGCAACGAGTCTGCGCAGCAGACAACGTCTTTGCCTCAGCCGGGATTCCCGAACTTCAATCCCGCGAATCCTCCGGGAGGGCTGAATACGCTAGCCGTGAATCGCAACAATCCCAACCAGACGATCCAGGAATGGAACTTGCAAGTGGCGCAGCAGGTTGGGCGGTATGACATGCTGAGCGTTGCCTATGTGGGGACGCATGCCTCGAACCTGTCAAACTATTACAACTACAACCTGTTTCACTTTGCGACGGGGCTGCAAAACTTTCCGAATCTTGGGACGATCACGTACAACAACTACGTTGGAGTTTCAAACTACAACGGTTTGCAGCTGCACTACGTGCATCGCCAGGGCAATGACCTGATCGTTACGGGCTCGTACGCCTGGTCACACACGCTGGACGATTCTCCGGGCACGATCTCGCTCTACTATGATCCGATGGCGAGCTACGGCAATTCTCCGCAGGATCAGCACCAGATCTTCACGTCGTCGATTCTGTATCATCTGCCATTTGGGCGCGGTGAGCGGCTATTCGGCAACGTCAGCTATCCGGTCAACCTGGTCGTTGGCGGCTGGCAGATAAACATCATTGGGCATGTCGCCACCGGAACTCCATTTGATCTTTCAGTGAGTGGAAATGCGAATGCAGACACTCCTGACCTGACCGGCGCCATCAGCTATCCAAAGAGCATCAGCGGAACGTGGTTTGACACAAGCGTATTTGCCGCGCCGCCGACGGTGGCGGCCAACGGGCAGAATGTTTTCACTCGCCTAGGCACGCTGCGCCGGAACCAACTCTTTGGTCCCGGGCAACGCACTGCGGATTTCTCACTTCAGAAGAACATCCAGTTTGGCAAAGGGTATGTGCTGGAACTACATGGGGATGCCTTTAACGTTACGAACACGCCGCAGTTTACCAACCCGGACGGCGGAATCAACGACTCCAACTTTGGCAAGGTGACCTCAACGCAAAGCAACTCTCAGCGAGAGATACAGCTGGCGGCGCGCTTCAGGTTCTAACCCTGAAGTTCTCCTGAACGCGCCACGGTAATACGATTCGTGGCGCGTTTCTACTTCTGGACACGACTGGCTGCGTCCTCTTTGAGGAAGAGGAAATCAGCCTCCGGCAGTCCGCATTCGCGGGCAGAGGGAATTGCTATGCGTCCAATCTGGCGCGCGATGGTATTGATGTTGATGGCTACAACCTACGTGGCGGCGCAAGCGCAGTTGCAGACCGAAAGAGCCTGTACGGCGACAGCCGAAGGCGGGTTGCCGTGTGTGTACCAGGTAGACCCGCCGAACTGGTGGACGGAGATGCCGTCGCCGATGCTGTTGTTGTATGGTCGGAATCTGCGCGGCGCAAGGATCGGGGTTCGTGGAAATGATGTGAGGGTGACGCGGACCCGCTTTTCCGCCAACGGCCATTATGTCTTTGTATGGCTGAAGGAGCCCAGGGGCGACAAGCCGCAGACGCTGCAAGTGAACGTGGCGACTGGACGCGGGGATATTTCGTTCCCATATAAATTACAGAAGCGCAAGCCCGCCAGCTACGGGTTCCAAGGCTTCTCGCCGGCCGACACGATTTATCTGATCATGACGGACCGTTTTGCGGATGGGGACTTGAAGAACGATCCGCACCCCTCGCAACTGGCTCTGCCGCGGGGCTGGCATGGCGGCGACTTCAAGGGGATTGAAGATCACCTGAATTACCTGAAGCAGTTGGGCGTGACAACGATCTGGATTACGCCTGCCTATGACAACGAGGGCAGCCCACAGTCGTACCACGGTTACAGCGCAACAAACATGTACAAGCCGGACCCGCATTTTGGGACTCTTCAGCAATACAAGAAGCTGGTGGCGGCCATCCATGCGCATGGGATGAAATTCGTACTCGACACGGTTCCCAATCATGTGGGAGCGGGAAACCCGTGGGCCAAGGATCCTCCGACGCCGGACTGGTTTCACGGAACCCTGGCGCATCATTTGGTGGCGCAGAATAATTTCGCGGCACTGGTGGACCCGCATGCGGACTGGGCTGAGCAGAAGGCGACGGTGGACGGGTGGTTCGCAAATGTGTTGCCCGACTTGAACCAGGAAAATCCACTGGTGAGGCAGTACCTGATCCAGGATGCGATCTGGTGGATTGAGACAGGCGGAGTGGACGGGTTGCGGATCGACACGTTCCCGTATGTGGGACGTGCGTTCTGGCAGCGGTTCAACGGCGAGCTGCACATGCTTTTCCCGCATTTGACGTCGGTGGGAGAGGTATTTAATCCAGACCCGACGATTGTTTCCTATTTTGCAGGCGGAGTGTCACACGAGGGGATCGATACGCACCTGTGGACGCCATTCGATTATCCAACCTATTTCGCGCTGCGAGCTGTGCTGACGCACAAGGAGCCAATGTCTTACCTGGAACAAATCTGGCGGCAGGACTCCCTGTATCCACATCCGGGACGACTGGTGACATTCTTTGGAAATCACGACACGCCGCGTTTTATGAGTTTGCCGGGCGTGACGGTGAAGGACCTGAAGCTCGCGTTTGGGATAGTGCTGACGATGCGCGGGACGCCCCAGATCTATTACGGGGATGAGTTAGCGATGACCGGTGGCGGAGACCCGAACAATCGGCATGATTTTCCGGGAGGGTTCCCCGGAGATCGGAACGATTCATTTACCGCTGCGGGGCGGACTCCCGTGCAGAATGAAGTGCATGACTGGGTGGAGGGTCTGCTGCACTTCAGGGACTCGCAGCCGGTCTTTGGTGATGGGGGCCAACAGGATATCGTGTTCAACACCACGACGCTGGTGTACCTGCGCGCGCGGAACCTGAATGAAGGCTGCCGCCCGGGAGACACGGAGCGTGTACTAGTGGCCGTGAACGACGGGAACACGGCGGAAGCGCTGAAAATTGACCCGGCGGACACGGCGCTGAGCGGATGCACGCATTTTGTATCTGCGGCAGGCACGCATGCGCCAGCGGCTCTCAAGGCCGGCCAGGTCACGGTGATGCTAGGGCCCAGGCAGATGGCAATTTACAAAGTCAGGTAGATAGCCGGAAAGGCCATCAAAGGGGAACGGGCGGACCCGTTCCCCTTTTGTTTGGTACGCCGTGCATGATTGACAGCTTGGAGGTGGAAGTCCTCTTCACATCCTGATGGAGGAGAAGTGATAGCGAAGCGCAAGGGCGTCGTCGCGAGGCGGGGTCTGAAGGAAGCGTGGAGCAAAGACGCGAGCCGATGGACAAGAACCGGATATAAGGCATACGGTGCCGGACGAGCTGGCCAATGACAGCGAAGTCCATATCCATCAAGGGCGCTGGTTGTAGATCCGGCGGTTGCGCGTCGAAGGCGGTCAATCTTATCGCGGGAGGTCTGGGGCATGTCCCGGAATCGGGACTGAGGGTGGAGCGATTCACTCTGACCATGCGGCAGAAGTCAGCAGCGGGCATAGTAGCCGCGCAAATGGCGAAGGCCCTAACGGAAGGAAGCGGCAAGTAGGCGGCGCGACTCGATGAGCGGCAAGCGGCAGAA
>CAZWSD010000090.1:0-5967 GCA_964636535.1 uncultured Acidobacterium sp.
CGGCGGCGAAGCGCCCTCATCATTCTGTTCTGTCGAATGCCTTGCTGGAGGAGCGGTTCCAGATCCGGCTTTTTCCCTGGGAGGCGGCGCTGGACCAGGTGCTGAGCGAATTGATGACGAAGGGCGACAGCAACGGCTAGCTTGCTGACGAGCGATTCAGTCGAAGATCCGGATAGGTCCGGTGCGGTCCTGATCAAAGACTTTCTGGGGGCCCTCAATCAGGTCGGGTACTGTAGCCGGTGCGTGCGGTTTGCCCGGCCACCGATGCTGGGGGAATCGCCGCGTGCATTGCCCCGTCGCGGTGCCCCGTGGATGGCCCGAAAGCATCTTCGGTTTCGCGGGACAGCCGCGGACATCAGTTCCCATCCGGTTACATGAAGATTTAGTCGAATCGGAATGTGGTGCGGAGATGATAAAGTGAGTTATAAGCGCGATATACCAAGCGTCCGACTGTAAAAGGGCAATGCGAAGGCGCTCGCAAGAATGAGAAGCGGCCTCGTGCGGTAGTACTGCACTTTCTCTCCAGATCGAGAACTGACGCGGGCATCCACCTGAAGATTGCTCACGGGAATTGCAGGAAAGAATGGACAGCGATTACGCCAGGTGCTCGCCGGATTATGCCCGTGTGCATCCTATTCCTCACTGGGGGGAAGCAGCGCGGGAAATGCCGTTGCACCGGATCGAAACCCTGGAAGCCGAGACCGCGCCGCAGACCCATGATCTGAGTGGATGGTCACTGTCGCGGACAAGGCGACTGTTTGATTTTGCCCTGGCGCTGGTGGCGCTGATCGTGTTGCTTCCGCTTATGATTATGCTGGCCGTGGTGGTGCGCTTGAGTTCGAGCGGGCCGGCGCTTTTCAAGCAGAAGAGAATGGGCCGAAACGGCCAAGTCTTCACTCTCTATAAATTCCGCTCCATGCGAATCGAAAGTGACGATTCGAGTCCGATCACCGTGACGGGAGACGGCCGCATCACGCGTTTCGGCGGCATTCTGCGCCGGTATAAGCTCGACGAGCTTCCGCAATTCTGGAATGTGCTGAAGGGTGACATGAGCATGGTAGGCCCCCGGCCAAAGCTTCCTCATCACGAGGCATTGCATATGCCGTTCCGCCCTGGAATCACGGGGGCGGCGACCTTGGCGTTTCGGTCCGAAGAAGAGATGCTCAGTCAGGTTCCCCGCGAGCATCTGGATGCCTACTACGATCGATTTGTGAAGCCCACCAAGGCGCGCATTGACTGGGAGTACATGTGCTTTGCTACGCTGGCGACCGATATTGGAATTCTTTGGCAAACGGCGAGGGCCTGCTTGTCCGAAAGGGAGAGCAGCTACCGGGTCGAATTGCCAGAATTTGAGGAGACCGCGCACGAATTTGCGCTGCGCGAGACGCGAACCAAGACGCAGACGGTCTTCAGCGCATCCGCCGTTTAGGGCTTATGCGGAGCATTCGGGGTGCATGGATCGGCGTCGCGTATCGCTCCATTTTCTGCCATCTGCTGATTTGGTCGATACGTTGAAGAGCCTTCATCGACGCGTCAACTGAGGTGGTCGCAAAGTCTTTCGATTTGTGTGTCGAACACACTCAATTCTGCCACTCGATACCGTCAAATTCTGCCAATGGTTATGATCGATTGCTGCCACCCGTTGCACTCCGGTCCCACCATCCAGAGCCCTGAGATGCCATCGCGAAGCATTTGAAGATGACCGGAGTAGTAGTCGACTCGGTGATTCAAGGGCAATCGGCGGACGGTTCTCGATGCGTTTGTGCGTGGTATCGGGGCAACGCAGAATGCAATAGCGGTGTGCGCCTTTATGCTGGCGGTCTCGCGGTTGTATCCGGATTACGAGCGTCGGTCAAATGCTCGATTGTTTTCATCGGCAGCCTCAGTCGATTCGCTGCAAGCCTGCGAAATCCATACTTCTCGTAGAAAGAGACTACGATTTCGGTTTTCGCATTGACCACGACGGCAAAGGAACCAACACGGCTGGTAGCCCTGCATACTTCGTATACGGCAGCGAAGAGAATGAACCTCCCCAGCTTCTGGTTTTGGAACTCCGTTGCGACGGCCATTCTCCTGAGCAGCGTTGCGCCCACAGTTTTGTAGCGGCCGTTTTTTTGCGGAGTCTGCCAGGCCAGATGCAGTCCTCCAATTTGAACAGTAGTCCTACCGGTCCAACAAGTTATAGCGAACGACGGGCGGTGTTCCATTTCGATATCTTAGTCAAGGGCGAGCAAGCGCGGATTGCGCGAGGAGCTCAGACGGCTGGCGGAGAGAGAGGGATTCGAACCCTCGATAGAGCTTTTGGCCCTATAACGGTTTAGCAAACCGCCGCCTTCAGCCTCTCGGCCATCTCTCCGCGGGGGGCAGCCTTGAGTATATAAGATTGCCTGCCAAATGCGGAAACAAGGTTGTCACCGCATCGGGGAGATGCTCGCTGTTGCCGCGAATCGGCGCCACATTTCCGGCCCATTTGGTATATGTTCAGTTCATTGTCTTTTTACGGGGAGGCCGATGGCCGAGAGAGTTCGCCCTGGCACGGGCCGCAAGCTCACGCTGCTGCCGCTGGTGATGGCCACGTTCTTCATGGTCTCGGGCGGCCCGTTTGGCATTGAGGACATCCTGGGCGGCGCGGGCTATGCCGGCGGCCTGCTGATTCTGATTCTGCTGCCGGTCATCTGGAGCCTGCCCACCGCTTTGATGATCGGCGAGCTGGCTTCGGCCGTGCCCGAGGACGGTGGTTTCTATGTGTGGGTACGGCGTGCGCTGGGGCCGTTCTGGGGCTTTCAGGAGGCGTGGCTTTCACTCACGGCCAGCATCTTTGACATGGCCATTTATCCCGCGCTGTTCGTGGCCTACCTGGGCAAGCTGGCCCCGGGACTGACCACTGGCGACCGCGCCGGGCTGTGGGCGCTGGGCATCATCGTGCTGTGCACGGGCTGGAACCTGCTGGGTGTAAAGCCCGTCGGCGACGGAGCCACATGGATGGTCGGCCTGCTGATGCTGCCCTTTGTTGTGCTGTGCGGCTACGCCGTCTGGCATGGCATCCACGGCGGGCCAATTGCGAGCGCGGCGGACTGCTCGGGCGCGAGCATTGGCACGGCCATGCTGGTCGCGCTTTGGAACTACATGGGATGGGATAACGCCTCCACCGTGGCGCAGGAGGTGGAGCGCCCGCAGCGGAACTATCCCCGCGCCATGGTGTGGAGCATTGTGCTGGTGATTGCCGCCTATGCCGTGCCGCTGGCGTGCATGTGGTTTGCCGGGGTGGGTTGTTCCGACTTCCGGACCGGTTCCTGGGCGACCGCGGCCACACGGCTGGGCGGGCGCTGGCTGGGCATCGCCATCATTGCCGGCGGAACCATGAGCGCGGTGGGCATGTTCAACACGCTGATGCTCTCTTACACTCGGCTACCCTACGCCATGGCCGAGGAGCGCATGCTGCCGAGAGCATTCTCGCGTTGCAACCGTCGCGGCGTGCCGTGGGTGGCCGTGGTGGCCTGCGCCGTGGGTTGGGCGTTGGCCGCGCAGATGAGCTTCGAGCGGCTGCTCTCCATCGACATAATTCTGTACGGGAGCAGTCTCGTGCTGGAATTTGCCGCTCTCGTCGCGCTGCGCATTCGCGAGCCAAATCTTGACCGGCCCTTCCGGGCAGGGAACTTTGCCTTTGCGGCGCTGCTGGGCGTGGCGCCCGCCGGGCTCATCGTTTATGCGGCCTACCTCTCGCGAGACGAGCAGATGGCGGGAATGCCCGCGCTGCTCTTTGCCGGGTTGATTGCCTGCGCAGGCCTGCTGGGCTATGCCGCGATGCGGCTGGGCATGCGTTCGCGCACCGCCGATGAGGTGCTGACCTCACCGGCGGATTAGGCGTGTTCGCTATTCCTCGCGAACGGCTTCTGCCGGATCGACGGAAGCCGCGCGAGCTGCGGGAATCACAAAGGCAATCGCCAGCACGCCGAGCAGCGCATCGATGTGCTCTTCCGCATTGATCTCGGCGAAGCTTTTGGGGAGAAGGCCCACGATGGTGAAGCTTGTCTTATTGAGGGTGATGGCGTGTCCCAGAATCTTGCGGTCCCCGTGGAAGTGCGTCTGCCAGAAGCCGTAGCTCAGGATGGTGTCGGGCCGAAAAGGCGCGCCCGGGTGACCCACGTCGGGCGAAGAGGTTCTTCCCAGGAAGGCTCGTCAACAGGATGGAGCAGGTAAGCAGAAAGATAGCCGCGTTGGCCCCGATGCCGAGCGCCCGCGTAAGCGCGGCCATTAAGGGGAAACCAGGCGAGCGGCGCCACTGGCGCAGCGTGTAGCGAAGATGGTGCAGCAGAGCGGCCATGGGAGCCTTCTCCTTGGGGGAGATGGAACTGCAATCGGGAATGCAATTCACAGGTCTGGGGAAAGGCGCTCAAGTGGCGGCTAAATGACTGATATCAGGGGGCTGGGCGCTTTCATGTCGCGCAGCCCCCTGTCCAGAATCGAACAGCTCTGTCCGTCTTCGGACAGTTTGGTGTCCCCGTCAGCCTCATGGTTCATATATTAGGTAGTGCGCAGAAGGGAATCGATGCCGCTCCCCCAGATGAACGGGAATGAGGTCAACGGCCCGCAGGCAGGCCCGCGCCTACTTGGTGACCGGCGCGGGTTCAATGCTGCCGCGCTTGAAATTTTCCACGCAGCGCATGACGCGCTCGCGGGCGTATGCCGCGTCGTGCCAGCCCAGTATCTCCACCCGCTTGCCCTCCAGATCTTTGTAAATCGAGAAGAAGTGGGTGATTTCCTTGAGCATGTGCGGGTAAATCTCCGAGTAGTTCCACACATCGGCGTAGCGGGGATTGTTTTTGCCCACGGCCAGAATCTTTTCGTCGAGCACGCCCTGGTCCAGCATCTCGAGCACGCCGATGGGGCGCACCATCTGCAGACAGCCGGAGAAGCTCGGCGCATCGACCAGGACCAGCACATCCAGGGGGTCGCCGTCGTCGCTCAGCGTCGATGGAATGAAGCCATAGTCGCCGGGGTAGTGGACCGGCGAGTGCAGGTTTCGGTCCAGACGGAAGACATGCAGCTTCTTGTCGTACTCGTACTTATTGCTCGATTCGGCCGGAATCTCGATGATCGCATTTACGACCTCGGGGAGATTGTCGCCAGCCGGCAATTCAAGGTAATTCACCATAATTCGTCTTCCTGTTTCCTTTTTTGCGTCCATCTGCGCCGGTCATCGGCGCCGGGTGTGAACATTTATAATCAAGCACGATGAAGGCTTATGTCCATGTCACGTTAAAATCCACCGTCCTTGATCCGCAGGGTCAGGCAATTTTCAATGCACTTAAGAAGATGCAGTACAGCGGGATTGAGGCGGTAAGACAGGGCAAATACTTTGTACTGACCCTGGACGATGCGCTGGACGCCGACTCGGCCCGCAAGGAAGTGGAACGCATCGCGCGCGAAGTACTGACCAATCCGGTGATCGAGGAGTTCAGCTTTCACCTGGAAGAGGCCGAGTAGGGCAGCAGCGAAACTGGAATCAGCGCCGATTGCGGCGGTTTGCCGGCGCTGACCCGCCATGTGTCCACGGCAAGAGAATTGGGGAAGTAGCCTATGTGTGGGATCGTCGGATACGTCGGAAAGCGGAAAGATGTGGTTCCGGTCATCGTGGAAGGCCTGCGCCGTCTCGAGTACCGCGGCTACGACTCCGCCGGCATCGCCGTAGGCACCGGCGATGCGCGACTCTCGTTGCGGCGCGCGCCGGGGAAGCTGCGCAACCTTGAGGAAGCGATCCGCGAGAAACCCCTCGAAGGCAGCTATGGCATTGGCCATACTCGCTGGGCCACTCACGGCCGCCCTACGGAAGAGAACGCCCATCCGCACCGGGACTGCTCGGGCCGCATCGTAGTGGTGCACAACGGCATCGTGGAAAACTACCTGGCGCTGAAGCAGGAGCTTGCCGCCGCGGGCCACAAGTTCGTAACAGAAACAGATACAGAA
>CAZWSD010000090.1:6067-9792 GCA_964636535.1 uncultured Acidobacterium sp.
GAAATGCAGATCTCCGACGAGGAGTTTCGCGCGGCCACCAGGATCCACATCGCCGCGTGCGGCACGAGCTGGCACGCGGCCACCGCGGGCAAGTTCATGATCGAGCGGCTGGCGCGTGTCCCCGTGGAAGTGGACTATGCCAGCGAATACCGCTATCGCGACCCCATTCCCGATCCGCATGCCATCGGCCTGCTCATCACGCAATCGGGCGAAACCGCCGACACGCTCGCCGCCCAGCGCGAGATGATCGCCAAAGGATCGAGGACCATCGCGATCTGCAACGTGGTCGGCGCAGCCGTCGCGCGCGAGGCGCACGGGACCATTTACACGCACGCCGGGCCGGAGATCGGCGTGGCTTCCACCAAGGCCTTCACGGCTCAACTTGTGGCGCTCTTCCTTTTTGCGCTGCACCTTGCGCAAGTGCGCGGTACCGTGGCCGAAGCCGAAAACCGGCGCTTGCTGGAAGAACTGAACCTGCTGCCCATGAAGGTAGAAGAAGCGTTGCGCAACATCGATCGAGAGTGCGAAAAGCTGGCAAGGCAATATTCCACTGCGCGGGATTTTCTCTACCTGGGCCGGGGCATTCACTATGCCATTGCGCTCGAAGGCGCGCTCAAGCTTAAGGAAATCTCCTATATCCACGCCGAAGGCTATCCGGCCGGGGAGATGAAGCACGGGCCCAACGCGCTGATTGACGAAACCCTGCCGGTCGTGGTGCTGGCGACGAAGGACCCCGCGGACCGCGACTCCTGCCTGCGCTACGAAAAGACGCTCTCGAATATTCAGGAAGTAACGGCGCGATCCGGCAAGGTGATCGCGGTCGCGATCTACGGCGATGAGCAAATCCGCCAGGTCGCCGACCACGTCATTGAAATCCCCTCGGCGCCCGAGTTGCTGCTGCCTGTGCTCGATGTGCTGCCGCTGCAACTACTCGCCTACCACATTGCGGTCTGGCTGGGCTGCGACGTAGACCAGCCGCGCAACCTCGCCAAGTCCGTAACCGTGGAATAGTTCGCTTCGGCGAAGGCTCGACCCTTGAGGTTACAAATGATTCTGCTAATTTGGCCTACTTGAGTCTTTTATTTTCTGCACTGACGAGAAGAGCGGCAATTTTTCGGAATCATTGTGAATTGTGACAATTAGGATTCACGAAGCGATCTGTCGCATGGGTGCTCAAATGCACTCAAAATTGGCTAGCGAATGCTTGGGATAGTTCGGGGTCGTCGATGATGAGCGAAGCAGAGGGTGGCTGTAATCGTCTGATCCTCGCCGCGACGTACACCCGTCAATCCAGTGTCACGACCTGCGGGCTGTAAGCGATTCGGTAGTTCTCATCGAGGATCGAAGCATTCACGTATCGGATCCCGTCCTGCTCGCATTTCCCATGCCCACCGTGAATGTGCCCAAAAACATGCAGCTGCGGCCGGACTCTCTGGACAGCAACGGTCAATTCCTCACAGCCAAGGTGTTCGCCTGAGGGAGTGATCGTATCCAGAATCCCGAACGGCGGGCCGTGCGTGATGAGGATGTCCGTTTCCCCGGGGATCATGTCCCAGTACCGGCGAATGGCGGGGCCGCGATCCACATTGAATGCCCAGTCAAGAAATCGAGGTTGCTGGGGTGATCCCCAGAAACGCAAACCTTCGATTTCGACTGCGGAATTCTCGAGGTAAGTGGCAGCGGTGAGTTGCGCCCGAGCCAGCAACGGATCGGATTCAAACAGGAGGTCGTGATTGCCCGCGATGACGATTTTGTGGCGGTGCGGCTGCATACTGAGCCAATGATTGAAGCTGGCAATCTCACTCAACCGGTCGCCATGGGTCATGAAATCTCCTGCATGGATCAGGACATCCCCGTTGGGCAGACGCACCGCTGCATGTTGCCCGTGGGTGTCGCTGATAAAGACAATCTTCAGTTCGGCCATCGTTACCAATTCCTGAAAAAGGAACATCTCCCAAAGTTCCTTGTGGTCACGTGAGGCGTCCGGGAGGGCTGAGCGTGCCGACTAGGAGTTTTCCCGTGCCTGCTGTTGATCTGCGAGAGGCTTAAGGTTCTCGTTGGTCTCCCAGGGGAGGTGACTAACTGATACTCGCCTTTTTCGGCCAGAGATCTGCAGTATGCGTGATTCCGACCCAGGTTGGGGAGGCAAACATTTTTCTATCGACCTGGAGAAGAACCGCCGTCGCCAAATTGCACGCTTGCAGGCGGTCAATCAGGTCACTGACTTTCATGGTCCCATCCTCCAATCCGATGGTGCACGTCATTGCCGCCACCATCGATTGTATTAGGGCCTGCTAACACTGCTGGAATGGCGGCGACGGGAGCGGAGTTTTTCGAGTTCAAGGAGTAAGAAGCGCCGCATACCGGGTGTCTGCTAGCGAGGACCGACGCATAACTCGAGAAAATCGGCCCCGTCCCTTTGGGTTGCGGCGAAAATCGCCTCATTCTTGGTGGTCGCCCTCGCCCTGGAATCACCAAAGTCTGTGCGCTCGGCCTCGACTGAGACGATTTTCGCTCGCAACGCCATCCATGCCAGCAGTGTTTACAGGATCTAATACGTTCAGCGAGGGGCTGATCGACGGGTACAGGCTACGGAAGAGCTTCGATGGCCGAGATTGCTCAATCGTGGAGGGGCAGAGGATCCTGCTGGGTGGTGATCAGAAGACTCCCGCGGCGATCCTGGGTGCTCTGCATTACCGTTTCCATGCAGTGGAAAACCCGCACAACTTCATTCCCTCGGAGCTATAGTGGATGCCATGATGCTGAAACGCCTCGAACCCGCCGCCGGCATAGCGCTTGCGCTCGCCGCCACAATGCTACTTACTCCGGGCGCGGCATGCGCTCAGTCGGTGAAACAACAGGTCGAAAAGCCGGACAAGGGGATCGGCGGGATCAGCCGCGGGGACCATTATGCCGGCTTGCCGTGGGCGACACGCTCCCCGGTGATTGCGCAACACGGCATGGTGGCGAGCGAGCAGCCGCTGGCTTCGCTGGCCGGGATTCAAGTTATGAAGGAAGGCGGCAATGCGGTGGATGCGGCCATCGCCACGAGTGCCATGTTGTGCCTCACCGAGCCTGTGTTGAATGGGCTTGGAGCGGATGCGTTCGTGATTGTCTGGGATCCGAAGACACACAAGCTTTATGGCTACAACGGTTCCGGGTGGTCGCCCCAGGGACGGTCGCTGAGCCAGATGAGGGCCGAGGTCAAGGCCGCCTACGAGAATGCCGGCATGCAGCCGAGCAACCAGATCCCATTGTTTGGTCCCTTGCCCGTGACGGTGCCGGGCATCGTCGATACGTGGTTTGCCCTGCACAAAAAGTTTGGCAAGCTGCCCATGGCCGAGGATCTGGCGCCGGCCATCAGTTATGCGACCGACGGCTTTCCAGTTACGCAGGTCGTGGCGGAATATTGGAAGGGCAACTGGCAGGTTTTTGAGAAGGATCAGCGTTTGATCAAGGATTTTGCGAACGCTCAGAAGGTCTTTTTGATCGATGGCCATACGCCGCGCGAAGGGGAAATTTTCCGGAATCCGGAGATGGCCCATACGCTCACGCTGATCGCCCAGGGCGGACGCGATGCGTTTTACAAAGGCCATATCGCGCACGTGATGGCGAACTTTTTCAAGAGCATCGGCACCGGCCCAAGCTACTCCGATTTCGCGGAGTTCCACGGCGAGTGGGTGACGCCGCAGTCGGTGGATTATCGCGGTTACGACGTGTACGAG
>CAZWSD010000091.1:0-9756 GCA_964636535.1 uncultured Acidobacterium sp.
GGGCATCGCTGCCGGCTTGAGCGCATGCAACTTGCAACGCGCCGGCTTTTACGAAATCCCATGAGAGTTCAGATGGTGCGAATAGGCCTTGTCCACTTTCTGGATGTGCTGGGTGAGCCACTCTTTCAGAAAAATCAGGACATCGACGGTATTCGGACGAAGGCCATCCTCAAGTTCGCGCTGAAATTTCTCAACATCGGCAACCAGTTTGCGATGCAACTGCCGGTGTGCCTCAAGCTCCGGGTAACCGGTCCGTTCCATCAGGGCTTCCTCCTGCAGGAAATGAGTTCGGGTGTAGCGAATCAGCTGGCTTACGATGTCCGATACGACTTCTTGCCCTTTTCCGACGCGCATGGCTTCCGCGAGTTGATTGATGGTTTCGAAGAGCCTTTGATGTTGAGAATCACACTGGTGGACACCGACGCTGTAGCTTTCATCCCAAGTGAAAGCGGCCATAGATATTCTCCCAAGAATAGTTATCGAGTTGTGGATGATGTTATGGCCTGTTTTCAGGAGGCCAGGAAAGCGGGGAAGTCTTTGAAGACCCATCCGTACTTCAGGATGGGATCGACGACCGTCAGGAACTTGCGCGCCAACCCATGTAATCGGCAGTCTAAGCGACGGCCTTTAGCGGTATGAATCTGCCTTTCTGTGCTTCATCGGGCTGGATACATCACGGCGCAGAGGCGGCCTTCCGGTTGTGTACTGCATAGTCATCCGAAGGGCTCAGGCTACAGCGGTCGTGTGAACCGCGCGGAGGGATGGTTGCAGGAGGAAGGCGCCGCGTGCGAGGCTATGGGCGATCTGAGTCGTTCGTTGCGTCAAGAGAATGCTTGAGGAGAGAATTACGGCCTACGGAGAGAACTCGATCCAGAATCGGGAACAGGCCGGCCTCGCGAAGATGCCCCAGTGATTTGCAGAGGATGGGATTCATCCAGCCGCCGCCAAATCTACGGCAAAACTGCCGGCAGTAGAGTTCCCTGACGTCGCTCTCCGAAGGGCAGGCCGCGCGCTCGTATCCGAGAGCAGTCCAGTGGTTCCGCCCAGGATGGCCGTGATAGCGATAGAAGTCGAGAAAGGTGGATCGTTCCGGCTGCGCATCATATCTGTCCGGATTTCTGCTTATGCCGCTGCCAGGTTCAATCTCGATGATTGCGGTTCTGATGTGGACATGCTTGAACCGCTTCTGCAAAGAGCGCTGATGCAGGACCATATCGGTGAGATCGTTATGCGACTCAAAGGGCAGGCCGCACGTAAAGCAGATCAGAGACGGGACTCCACGGTTTTCCATCTCGTTCAGGCATGTATCCAGTTCCTCGTTTGAGTAGCGGTGCAGATGATTACGGCGGCGCAACTCCTCGTTATGCGTATGCGGGGAGAGGGTAATAGAGGAATCCTTGCGCGGAAGCCTAGCGAAGCTATCGAGGAATCGCACGGAAGGCAGGAAATTACGCTCAACTTCGAGCCCGATTCGGATATTTTCTTTTGCCATGGCGTCAAATATCCAAGTGTAGAAGTCATCTGCCTGATGCGGTGGAATGCAGTCCGAAGCCAAGCACGCAAAGCCAAAGCCAAGGTTTTCCAGGTCGCGAATGGAATCGAGAACGGCGGATCGTGAGCGGACTGTGGTGGAGGGTCGTGCGCCGATTTGCATGTGGGCTTCGCGGGACCCTCCACAAAAGCTGCAGTCAAAGGCGCAGCCGCGTCCTATGAGGACAGGAAAGCTGGGAAACCTCAAAAATAATAAGTCCTGGAGGTTCTCCATTGAGTTATGCAGCCGGATATAGCGTGAGAAATACCGGATATAGGTCTGGTAATTCTCCATTAGTGTGAAGTCCGTGAAGCGGATGCTATCGATCAGGGGGCCATTCGCCACATAGGTGATGGGATTCTGACGTATCGATAGACCCGAGCGGTAGACCAGGTTCGGAACGGCCCCGTAATTTTTCCCGGATTTGTGTTCGCGTATCAGATCACGCAGCGGGATTTCGGCATCGCCGCGAATGACGAAGTCAATAAAGGGAAACTCGCGGAGGATTTCGTCCGCAAACAGGGAGGCAGTGATGCCGCCCAGAAGGATGGGCGTGCCTGGATGGGCGCGTCGAATCTGGCGAGCGACTTCTATCACGTCGTAGGCCTGAAAGTGCCAATGCAGGTCGAGACCGACAATCGCGGCGGGATGACGAGAGAGGATGGAGTCGGGCGAGGTAGAACTGTCGAGTTTCTGTTCTACAGCGAGATGGAAGACTCGAGCGGAGAGGTTTTGCTGGCGCAGATAGTCGGCCAGACCGAGCAGCCCGACGGGGGGATAGAGAATGAATGAGAACTGGCCAATGGGCCAGGAGAAGTTATTGCGCTTGTGTACGTGTAGAAAAAGAACATCCAGGGCGCTGCTTACTCTCCCTTCGTCTTGCATTCGTAACCTCAATCTATGGGTTACTTGGTAAGAATGTCTGTTCGTCGCGCTATGGTTGCCTGCACGGGCGCTTTGAGGCGGAAAGATGCAAAAGCGGGGCGTCATGCAGACAACGCACCTTGTTCGAAGTGTAGGTAGAGGACGGTTCCATCCTGATGTGTTGGCCGTCACATCACAATCGGTCCTTCTGGTGCAACGTAAGCGGATAAACTGGGCGATTTGCAGTCTCACGAGGAGGCTGCAATTTGATTCCGGGCGATCGGGTGATGCTCTACGTTCCTTTCCCCGGAAGCGTTATTTGGCGGAAACGCCCTTTTAGGAGAGGGATGCAAACGTGCAGATGCGGCTGCGATGTGTGAATGGTCGGCGCAAGTGTTTAAGGGCCCGACGGGAAACGGAAGAAGCTCTGGACTTGGCCAGGCCTTTCCGGGCGCGACGGATCGCGGCTACGGAAAAGAGTTCCGATAGCTTCATCCATCAAGGGAGCTATTATCTTCCGTTTCATTTAACAAGAGTTCGGATCGAGTCAGCACGATCTAATGGCGTCTAACAGGAGGCTCTATGGGATTTCCGGTGCAGCGGCTGAGAAGGCTTCGTCAAAATGATGCCATCCGAACCCTGGTAAGGGAGAATCGTCTTTCGGCGGAAGACTTTGTTCTGCCGCTTTTCGCGGTGCCGGGAAGCCGGGTGCGGGAGGAGATCGGGTCGCTCCCAGGCAACTACCATCTATCGATCGATATGCTGGTCGAAGAAGCATTTGCGGTGCGCGACCTTGGGATTTCAGCGGTGCTGCTATTTGGCGTGCCGGAGCACGCGAGCAAGAACGAGCAGGCGAGCGAGGCGTACGCGCCGCACGGCGTAGTACAGGAGGCGGTGCGGGCTCTGAAGCGGGCAGTGCCGGACCTTGTCGTGATCACCGATGTTTGCGCCTGTGAATACACGACCAGCGGGCACTGCGGCATCCTGCGGGACGGCTATCTTGATAATGACGCTTCGCTGGAGTTGATTGCCAAGACCGCGGTATCGCATGCCGAGGCGGGCAGCGACATGGTGGCGCCGGCGGCCATGTTGGACGGGCAGGTGATGACGATCCGGCAGGCACTGGACCGGCATGGATTCGAGCGGACCTGCATTATGTCGTACTCGGCGAAATTTGCGTCGAAGCTCTTCGATCCGTTTTTCAAGGATGGAACGAATTCCGTGGTTTTGTCCGGCGACAAGCGCAGTCACCAGATGGATTATGCAAATTCCGAGGAGGCTTTGCGGGAAATTGCCCTGGACATTGAGGAAGGCGCGGACATCGTGATGGTGAAACCGGCGCTCTTCTACCTGGATGTGGTGGCTCGTGCGCGCGAGGCGTTCCGGATGCCGCTTGCCGTGTACAACGTAAGCGGGGAATACGCGATGATCGACGCGGCGGCTCGTCTGGGCCGTCTGGATCGAGACGCGATTATGTTCGAAGCGCTCACGGCGATGAGGCGGGCCGGCGCCGACGTGGTGATTACCTACTTTGCAAAGCGGGCGGCGGAATTATTGCAGCACCACCCGGGGATGGTGGAGAGTGTTGCGATCCGGGGCAATGGGCGCTCGTCGCCGTCGCGCAAGGGATGAACAAGGTGATTTCCGGGCGCGTAAGCCCCAAGAGGGCGGCGAAGGCATGGGTTCCAGCATCGGAATTGCGCGAGTATATTCGCCTGCTGGACGCTCGCGGAGATTTGATGCATGTTCCCGAGGCGGTGCACTGGCAATGCGAGCTGGGCCGCAGGACGCGCGTCGCGGGCAGGCCGATTCTTTTTGAGAACATCATCGATCACCCTGGGCAGCGCGTGTTTTCGAACGGTCTGTGGTCGCCGGGCGCGATTCGGCTGGCGCTGGGGTTTGAGGCAGACCTGCCGGAAGAGGTGTTCCTGGAAGAGGTGCGGAAGCGAATCGCGCAACCCATCGCTCCTACGGTGGTGGAGAGCGGGCCGGTGCTTGAGAACATGGTGGAGGGTGATGCGCTGAATCTGTTCGATCTGCCTATCCCGCAGTGGCACGAACAGGATGCGGGTCGCTACCTGGGAACCTGGCACCTGAACGTGACGCGCGATCCGGAGACAGGCGCGCGCAACCTCGGGGTCTACCGGATGCAGATGCTCGGTCAACAGCATGCCACGGTCAACGCATCGTCGCGGAGCGATCTTGGACGGCACTTGGCCGATGCGGAGAGCACAGGGCAAGCGCTGCCAATGACGGTTGTGATCGGAGCCGTGGAACCTCTCATCATCGCCGCGGCTGCCGCATATCCAGCAGGCATGGACGAGTACGAACTGGCAGGCGGGCTGATGCAGCGGCCAGTCGAACTGTTACGCTCCGAGCATGGAAGTCTTGAAATTCCCGCGCATGCAGAGATTGCGATCGAGGGTGTGATCCAGCCCGGCGTCCGTGCCCGGGATGGAGCCTACATAGACTATACGGGCCGCGCCGAGACGAACACGCATGCGTTCCTCTTTGAGGCGAAACGACTGCTGTTCCGCAACGATCCCGTTTTTCGGGGCGCCTCGATCGGGCTGGCTGGCGCGGAGGATCATCAGGTCTTCGCGTTTCTGGCTTCGCTGGACCTCGTTGATTTTCACGGTTCGCGGCCGCGGAGGTTTCTGCAGAATCTGTTGCTGAGGAAGAGATACTTTTCACTGCTGCAGCGGATGGACCGGATCAATCGCGATGGATTGAGGCAGTTTCTGCATAGGACCGGCTCGCGGTGAGCGGTCCCATGCAGAGTGGTGAGAAGAAACAGCTGTCCGGGGTTGTGCGAGCGCAACAAATGAGCTCCATTCCCGCGGAATGCTGCCGCTCCACCGGCGGCAGCGAGTGGAGGCGGCTCGTCAATCCTAACCTGGGGCACGCGAATCGAGATCGCTCGTGCGCGGAGACCTTGGTTAGGGCCATCCCGGGCCCGCGGTTCTTCTTACATGAGGGATCTGTTCATCGGCGTGAGCCGGCATTGGCGGGGTGCGGTTTGGCAGGGGCAGGTGCTTTGCCGTCTTTGATCCATGACTCTGGAATGCGCATGAATTTGATGGTTTCGCGGCGGTAGGTGAATGCGACGTCGATGTTGCCGTTGGGGCCCTGGACGACGGATGGATAGGAATATTCCTCGCGTCCGGGGTCTTTTTCCTGTTCGAGCGCAGGGGTGGCCCAGGCGCGGCCAACGGCGATGTTGCGCATCCAAGGCCAAGTCTTGCCGTAATCGGAGGAGATGGCAAGTGTGAGGGGCTTGCGTGGTCCTGGGCGCGGATGGCCGTCGACCATGATGCGAGGGCTGTTGTTGAAGGCCATGACCATGTCGTGGTTTCGGAGCATCCTGACCTGGATGGAGGAATTGTTGTTGGGCAGCGCGGTGGGGACGGGCTTGGTCCAGTGGCAACCATCGGTGGAGGTGCTGCGGTAGATCCAGGTTGCGTTGCGGCTACGCAGGAAGGCGACGTAATGGTGATGTGGCAGGAGGACGACGTCTGGCTGCACGAGGCCGGTCGCTTTGGGCAGGGGGCAGGTGGTCCAGGTTTTGCCCTCATTGTGGGTGACCTTGATGACCGGGTAGTTTTGCCACCATCTGCCAACGGCGCGGTAGATGGGCAGCAGCCATCCGCCGTCGGGCATAACTACGACCGGGTTGCGTGTAAATGCGCCGGGCTGAGGGAAGAGCATCGTGGGTTTGGTCCAGGATTTGCCGTTGTTGGTGGACTTGAGGACCAGAACGTGGGCGTTGGTTTCTCCCTGGAGGGCCCGCTGCTCGGAGTGAAAGAGCCAGACGGTGCCGTTATTGGCCTGGAAGGGAACGGGATTCTGATAGGACCAGCCTGGCTTGCTGTCCAGCATCCTCGGTTTTGTCCACTGGTGGGAGCCGGGTTTGAGACGGGACATGGCAATGCCGACTCCAGAATGACCTTCCCATGTCCCGGTGAACCAGAAGCAGAGGATGTCACCATTCTTGAGCACGACGAGATTGGCCGCGTGCGACGAAGGCTCAATGGCCGGCAGGTAAGCCTCCTCGGTGCCGGGATATTTTGGGGATGGGCGCAGGCGTCCGTCGGTGGGCGAGCCAATGTTTTTGGTGTATTTGGAGTTGAGACCATTCTGTGCGTGGGCGGAGATGGTCAGAACTCCGGCTGCGAGCAGTACGACCCCGAGTGAGCGCATCCTCATGAAGTTGGTTCTCCTTATGAAAGCGTGATGGATTGTGTGAGGGCTGGGAAGTGCGGCAGATCCAATTTCGACGCGGCGGGGCATCATCGGTTGTATGCAGGTACGGGGCCGCGAAGATCTTGCCAGAGCCGGTTGCAGGCGGAGACAGTATCGGCGCAGAGCGGGCCTTCTGCCGCGGCCGCGAGGTTTTGCTGAAGCTGATCGAAGCGGGTGGCACCGAGGATGACCGAGCTCACGGGTGTGTGATGCAGGAGCCAGCAGAGCGCAAGGCTGATGAGCGAACGGCCGGAGTCGCGGGCGATCTTGCCGAGGGCTGAGACGGCTTCAAAGTCCTGCGGGTGCCAGTAGCGGTCCTGGTACATTTTGTTGTCGTCAAAGCGCGTGCCGGGAGTGATGGACTGCGGTTGGTGCTTGCCGGTGAGCAGGCCGCCGGCGAGCGGATTATAGGCAATGATGGACACGCCGTAATGCCGGGCCATGGGGGTGAATTCCTGCTCGATGCCGCGCGCGATGAGGTTGTACATGGACTGGGAGACGGCCGCGGGCGTATAGCCGCGTTCTTTGGCGATCCACTGCATCTGGGTGACCTGCCAGGCGGCGTAATTGGAGGACGCCGGGAAACGGACTTTGCCGGACTGGACGAGCTGGTGGAGGGCTTCGAGGGATTCTTCGATGGGGATGGCGTGGTCCGGCTGGTGAAGATAGTAGAGATCGATGTAGTCGGTCTGCAGGCGGCGCAGTGAATCTTCGACGGCCTTGAGGATGGCGCGTTTGGAGAGACCGGCGTCGTCCGGGGCTTCGCCCATGCGGGCCCAGACCTTGGTTGCGACGACGTACTTGTGGCGGCGAGCCTTGAGGGCGTGGCCGAGCATCGTCTCTGACAGGCCAGACTGGTAGGCGTTGGCGGTATCGAAGAAGTTGATGCCGGCTTCAATGGAACGGTCGATCATGGCGGTGGCCTGGGATTGATCGACGGGCTTAGCGAAGGTCATGGCGCCGAAACAGAGGCGAGAAACGGTGAGCGAGGTGTGCTGTAAGGCGACAGTATCCATTGCGTGAATCCAGATGCGGCTGCGGGTGCGGTTGCGAAACGCCAACAGCAGAGATTGTCACATAATTGGTGAATGACTGACAAAAATAAAAATTAAACTTCACTCTTGAAAAGTACTCTTTTGAATGCTGTAATGGGCAGGAATTGCCACGCCGGCACGGTCACGCGATTGCCTTTACCAAACGGGCGAGGTGGGCTTCCGGTTCGCACCCAGGCGAAGGGTTCCAAATGGCAGAGTCTGCATGGAATGTTGTATCTGTAAGTGGATTTCGGTTTCGGCAAGCAGTGGATCCGGGGGTGGATGCCGGAATCAATTTGAGAGCGAGGCGAAAGCGAACGCGTGATGCAACACCGTCAGGGAGCGATGGCAGCAGAGCCCAAAACTAGAGATGCCGTTGCATTGATTGTTGCCGATGATTTGACCGGCGCGTGTGATGCGGGTGTTCATTTTGCTGCGCGCGGGTTGCGGACGCAGGCGCCGATTGGCGAGGAGAGCTACGCGCGGTGCGGTGCGGCGGTGATCGCCTTGAACACGGATACTCGCTCTAGCGGTGGGTCAGCAGTGGCGTTGCAACTGGAGCCCGTGTTGGAACAGGCGCGGGCGCGCAAGCCTCAAATTCTGATGAAGAAGATCGATTCGACGCTGCGCGGGCCAGTGGAGATCGAGATTGCCTGGATGCTGGAAAGGCTGGGATTGCGGATGGCGGTGCTGGCGCCCGCGTTTCCGGGTGCGGGGCGCGTGGCGCGGGAGGGGCGGGTGGAGATTCGCGGCAGCGAGCTCGTTGTGGATATTGCTGCCTGCTTTCCAGCGTTGGAGTGCGCGCACGTGCGGCGCGAAGAGATTGTCGCGTTGGGCGGGCGAATTTCGGAGGAGATGGAGCGCGGCACGCAGGTACTGATTGTGGATGCGGAGAGCGACGCGGACCTGGAGCAGATTGCGCGGGCGCAGCGGACCGGGGCCGAGGTGTTGTGGGCCGGCTCGGGTGGGTTGGCGCGCGCGCTGGCGGCCCAGGTTGGCCCGGAACTTCGATCCACGAGCCGGCTGGAGGCAGGTGGACCGGTGCTGGCATGCGTGGGCTCCGATCACAGCGCGACGGTGGAGCAGCTTTGGCGACTGGAGCAGGAGTTGATGGTGGTGCGGGTACGCGCGGATGAGGCGGGGCTTGCGGCCGCGCGTCGTGCGCTCGAGCGCGGCACGGATGCGGTAATCGAGCTCACTCGTGAACAAATGGAAAGAGCGCCGGATTCGGCGCTGGGTGGGCGGGCCGGAGTGCGGCATTGCGGATCGATGATCGTGACGGGTGGTGATACGGCGAGGCACGTGCTTCGAAGTCTTGGAGCCGAGATGCTGGAGTTGCGCAATGAGCTGGAGCCGGGAATTCCGTGGGGTGAGGTTTGTGGCGGCGAGGCGGACGGCAAAGTGGTGGTGACGAAATCAGGCGGATTCGGCGGGGGGGATTCGTTGCTGAAGTGCGTAGAGCGGCTGCATCCAATGGCGGCGCGCAGACAGAGGGCGGAGGCGTTATGAGCAAGACCAGGCCGAGGCTGGCGGTGACGATGGGAGACCCGGCGGGAGTGGGTCCGGAGATTGTGCTGAAAGCGCTGCGGTACGAGGAATTGCGGGCGTGGGCAGAGTGGACGATTGTGGGCGACCGCAGCGTGCTGGCGAGCGCGGCGCAGAGCTGCGGGCTGGAAGCGATGCTCTCGGAGCGGTGGTTTGCGGCGGATGTGCTGGTTATGGACCCACATTCGCTCGATGGCGTGAAGTTGCACCCGGGCGCGATGAAGGCAGAGTACGGCGCGGCGGCGATGCAGTATGTCCGAATCGCGACCGAGATGTGCCTGCGCGGCGAAGCGGACGGAATAGTGACGGCTCCGCTGAATAAGGAGGCGGTGACGCTGGGCGGCGTGGCGTTCACGGGGCATACAGAATATATTGCGCAGCTGTGCGGGGCGACCGAGTCGCGGATGCTGCTGGCCAGCGAACGGCTGGCGGTGGTCCACGTGAGCACGCACATTGCGCTGCGGGATGCGGTGAATCTGAAGCAGGACCGGGTCGTGCGCACGATTGAGCTGGGAGCGGAGGCGATGCGGTTCCTGGGCA
>CAZWSD010000092.1:0-9692 GCA_964636535.1 uncultured Acidobacterium sp.
ACGCGGCAACAAGATCTTCGGTCAGTCTTCTGAATCTGGCAGCCAAAGCATTTTCATGAGCTCTCCTTATCGGAAGGCAGATTGACCACATGCCGTCCAAACATCTTGCAATCCAGCGAGTAAGCTCCCGGCCCCAGCGCGGCAATCGAAAGGCTTATCACGATGGCCACAAGCGTGTGAAACATCCCTCCCGGATTCCTCGCATCCAGATGCAACAGGTCCAAAGCCGCGGCAACCATGGCTGCATACGGCGTCAAGGCTCCAATGATCAGACAAAACGCCACCACAGAAGACAGGATGACGACAAAGCCCGAAGGCCCGTCTCGATACGCAATTCCATCCACAACTAACAGCGCCACGGTCAATAAGCGCACAGCCACAAGCGCAATTCCTGGAATCCCCGTCGGAAACATCGAGTACAGTCGCTGCACTTGCTCACCTTAGCGAGATCCCGCCACCGAGCCAATCCCTGAAGGATCGTCCGAGGATGCTTCCTTGGGGGCTTGCGGATCGCCTCCGTTCCAATTTATGCTTTGGCCCTTATCGCGTTCGGGGATCTCAAATGTCTGCACCCTTCAGCTCGCCCCAGCGCTCTTCGGCATTGCCGGTAACGCTGATTCGACGCTTCCGGAAGTGCGTCGCTTCTAGCCGGACGAGGCCACCGGGCGCGAGAGGTTGGATTCTGGTGGCGTGCGCGTGGCTGGTAATTGCCGCTGCGCGGACACCTTGTGCCGCGCTCGATTCTCATCAATCGTTGGCCCAGATGTATCACACCGCGTGGACCGGCACAGATGGGCTGTCCGGTATGGTGTTCGCTCTGGCCCAGACGACGGACGGGTATCTGTGGGTAGGAACCACCGAGGGACTTTTCCGCTTCAACGGCATCTCATTTGAGCTGTATAAACCATTGCATGGAAGCTTCCGTTCGCGCTCCGTATCCGCGCTATTGGCAACTACGAATGGCGGCCTCTGGATTGGATACCTGCGCGGAGGCGCCAGCTATCTCAAGCACGGCCGCGTTACCAACTATTCCACCAGCAAAGGATTTCCCTTCGGCATTGTGCGACGTTTTGTCCAAGACCTGCAGGGAAACATCTGGGTAGCGGCGACCGGGGGCCTGGGACTGCTCCAGGGTCATCGCTGGAAAACGCACTTCAAATCGTGGGGCTTCATAGGCGACTCTCCTGACCAGCTCTTTGTCGATGATCGTGGCACCCTGTGGGTTGGTACTGGAACACAGATCGTGTACCTGCCCAGAGGGACCAGGCACTTCATCAATACCCATATCTCGTGTCCGGTCGTGGAAGCATTTTCCGAATCGCCGAATGGCAGGGTCTGGTTCCTCGATTATTACGGAATGCGAATGGTGCCTCTGCCTCGACAGAACGGCGTCCGCCAGCCGGGTTGGCTCACGAGCACCAGCTCCTCGCAGAAGGCCATCTTTGATCGCGACGGAGCCTTCTGGGTGGGCAACCTTTATCAAGGCAAGGGGCTTCGGCGAATCCCTTCGGAAAAAATGTCGCCCCAACTGGATCTTGATGGGCTTAACCCTATCATTCAATTCTTTGGCAAGAAGCAGGGGCTCACAGGCAGCTCAGTGTACTGCGTTCTTGAGGATCGCGAAGGAAACATCTGGGTAGGTACCGATGGGGGCCTGGATCGCTTCCGGCATCGCAATCTCACCTGGTACCCCCTGCTCTCCGGAGCGCACGACTACAGCCTGGTGGCCGGACCAAAGGGGAACATCTGGGCCGGAGTCAACCCCGGAAGAGTCGTGCATATTCCGGATTTAAAGATCGTCCCGGGAAGCCCCAGCAATGTTGTTGGCGCCGTTCGCGCTCCGGACGGAAGCATCTGGCTTTACCCTGTACACAATCTTTGGCATTGGCAAAATGGAACGTTTACTGAAGTGCCGCTGCCCCCAACCGCATTGAGCAACCGGGTTGAGTCGCTCGCGGTTACGAGATCGGGAACCGTCTGGGCGTCGATCTCCGGTAGCGGCGAATACTATCTCCACCACGGAAGATGGACCTGGATAGGATTGCTGTCAAACCATCCCGATTGGACTGCCAATGTTGCCTACGCCGGCAGCCACAACCATGTTTGGATTGGCGTGCAGAACAAGATTGCCGAAGCAGACCACGGCAAAATCAGGGTCTATTCGGCCCGGCAGGGGCTTGCCTTGGGGCCGATTCTTGCCATAGGCGGCAATTCCCAGCAGCTATGGGTCGGAGGCGAAAAGGGTCTCGCATTGTTGCGTGGTGATGAATTCCACAAAATATACGACAGAGATAAACATAGCTTTGGCGTGGTCACGGGCCTGGTGGTCACGTCGCGCCATGGACTCTGGATGACGGCAACCGATGGCATCGTACATATCTTTCAGCGCGACGTGGCGAAGGTGCTGCGAAATCCTGCGGTTCAGGTCAACGACGAAGTGTTCAATATGGCCAGCGATTTGCCGCAATCCCCGGAAAGCCTCGGCCTCTACTTTCACACGATCGTCAAGGGCCGAAATGGTGTGCTGTGGGTCCAGACCACCAGCGGCGTGGCGCGGCTTGATCCCAGCCGCATTGTCCGGAACCCCCTTCCGCCGCTGATGTCGATTCGCGCTGGCTATGCTGATGGCACGCGCTACTCCCCGTACGCCAATGCTGTCATGCCCCCGCATACTCAGGACGTTCGAATCGATTATGACGGCCTGGGACTATCCATTCCTCAGCGAGTGAGCTTCCGTTACAGGCTCAAAGGGCTTGAAAAGAACTGGATCCAGGCCGCGAGCCGCCGCCAGGCCTTTTTCACGAACCTCACTCCGGGGCGCTATGCATTCGAAGTCCTGGCTTCGAATAGCAATGGGGTTTGGGCTACCACTCCGGCAGTCTGGCATTTCACCATCCTGCCTGCCTGGTACCAGACACTGTGGTTCAAGAGCCTAGTGTGGACTACCGTCGCCGCTCTGCTGTGGATCTTCTACCTCTTCCGCCTGCGCCAGATCAGCGCCGCAATACAAAATCGCCTCGATGCCCGCCTTCGAGAACGGGAACGGATCGCGCGCGAGTTGCATGACACTCTCCTGCAGGGTTTTCAGGGGTTGGTACTGCGCTTTCAAGCCGTCCTTCAACAGATGCCCATCGATCACCCGCTCCACGACACCGTAGAAAAGGCCCTCGTCCGCGCCGACGGCGTTCTCATCGAAGGCCGTGAGCGGGTCCGTGAACTACGCATGGAATCGGAACCCGACCTGCGGAATCTTCTGGCCGAATTCGGCATGAGTCAGGCTTCCGAATCCACTACCTTTCAGCTGATTCTCGTCGGAACCGTGAAACCCCTCCAGCCGCTCATCTGCGAAGAAGCCTCCTTCATTAGCCGAGAGGCCCTCATGAATGCCTTTCGGCACGCCGCAGCCACGCGCATCGAAACCGAGTTGATCTACAGCAGCTCGCACCTCACCATCAGAATTCGCGATGATGGCATTGGCATCGATGAGAAGATGGTGGCAGCCGGACGTTCTGGTCACTGGGGACTGCAAGGAATGCGTGAGCGAGCGAGCGCGTTGGGCGGACAGCTATCGATCTGGAGCCACCCTGGCGCCGGAACCGAGGTCGAGCTGGTGATTCCCGGAAGGCTCGCCTATACGAAAGAAGAAGGCCAGTGGCCTGCGTCCCGGTTCGGCCGCCTTTGGAAAAAACGGAGGTGAATATGCGAGACAACGGTCCCATTAGAGTCATGGTCGTCGACGACCATCCGTTGCTGCGGGAGGGAATTGCGGCCGTACTGGCTAACGAAAAATCAATAGTGCTGGCTGCCGAGGCTGCAAACGGACAGGATGCCATCAAGCAATTCCGCAGCGTCCGTCCCGACGTCACTCTCATGGATCTTCGTTTACCCGACATCAGCGGTATTGAAGCCATTCAGGCCATTCGCGATGAATTCCCGGCGGCGCGCTTTATCGTCCTCACAACCTACCTGGGGGATGTCCAGGCCCTCCGCGCTCTGAAAGCGGGAGCAACGGGCTACATGCTCAAAACGATGCTCCGTACTGAGCTGATGGACACCATCCGCGCCGTACACGCCGGGCGGCGGCGCATTCCTCCTGATATCGCCCGCGAACTTGCCGAACATGTCGCCGACGACACACTCTCCGAACGAGAGATCGAGATTCTTCGCTTTGTCGCCACGGGGACCTCCAACAAGATCATCGCCGACCGCTTGCACCTCTCTGAAGCAACGGTAAAAGGCCACATGAAGAACATCCTTTCCAAGTTGGGGGCCAACGACCGCACCCACGCCGTCACCATTGCGATGAAGCGCGGCTTTTTAGACACATAGAACGGAACAGGAAAATGCGGAGCCGGCGCCCGCCGGGTCATCGGTTGCGCCTGTTCCCGGGCTCCGCTAAATCACTTCGACCAAATCGCCCTTACCACGTCTCAGGGGAACGGCCTGCCCACCCCTGAACCTGGGCTACTCATCCGCCATGGAAATGACACGATCAAGGCTTCGCCCACCCCCCAGCCCAAAAGTCACTACTCAGCATAGTCCGCTCCCATGGTGATTTCTCTCCACTCCCGCAACTCCGTCTGCCAATCCGCCAGCTTCTTCTCAAAGCGCATCAGTGCGGACTTGCCAAGCAACAGATGCTGAGGCGGATGATCGGCGTCGACAACCAAGATTACCGCTTCCACAGCCTTCTGCGGATCGCCTGGCTGCTTCCCCGACTGCGTCCGGAGATACTCCCGCGCTTTGCCTGCGGTTGTCGCGTATTCGGGTAGTTCGAGTTGAGCGAGCTTTCCTGAACGACCAAGAAAATCGGTGCGGAACGGACCCGGTTCAATCACCGTAACATGCACGCCTAATGGCTTCATCTCCGCCGCCAGGGCCTCGCTAAAACCTTCCAGGGCAAATTTCGTGGCGTTGTAATAGCCCCATCCGGCGGAACCGATCAGCCCTCCAATCGAAGAGAAATTCACGATGTGCCCGCTGCGACGAGTTCGAAAGTGTGAGAGAAAAGCACGCGTGGTGCGGATGGCGCCGTAGATGTTCGTCTGCAACATCGGCTCGAATTCCTCCTCCGCGACCTCCTCGATCGCTCCGTTGACGCCGTAGCCCGCATTGTTCACCAGGACATCGACGTGACCAAATGCCGCGATCCCGCGCGCGACGGCCGCGTCAATCTGCTTCGGAATGGTGACATCGAGCGGCAGTGCGACGGCGCTCGCCGGATATTGGCGCGCCAGGTCTTCCACTTTGCTGATATCTCGGGCGGTGGCAATTACCCGTTCGCCGCGACGAAGCAGCTCTTCGGCTAGCAGCCGGCCAAATCCCGTACTGGCTCCCGTGATGAACCAGACGCGAAGTGAATTGGGTGGGGGCATAAGTTGACTCCTTGTTGCTGAGTGTAGCTGGGCGGCTTTGACTGGCGACAGGCGCGCCGCTTCACCCCTTGCGCTCCTGCCCATTGTGGTTAGAGACCGAGATCGCTCAGTCCCGGATGATCGTCTGGGCGGCGTCCCAGCGGCCAGTCAAATAACCGCTCTGCTTCAGTGATTCTCAAATCGTTGATGGACGCATGCCTGTGATGCATGATGCCATCCTGGTTGAATTCCCAGTTCTCATTGCCATAAGCGCGAAACCATTGCCCGCTATCAACGCGATACTCATAGGCAAAGCGAACCGCAATGCGATCTCCGTCAAAGCTCCAAAGCTCTTTCACCAGCCGGTAATCCAGTTCCCGCTGCCACTTGCGCAGCAGGAAGCGGACAATCTCATCTCTGCCGGTGACAAACTCGGATCGATTCCGCCACACGCTGTCAACCGTATAGCCCAACGCAACTTGTTCAGCATTGCGCGAATTCCATTTGTCTTCCGCTTGTCGCACCTTTAGAGTTGCGCTCTCACGCGTGAAAGGCGGAGCCAGAGCCGTCGATACTGATATGGACATTGCAGTTCTCCTGGTGAATAGATTGCCGCGCCATGCAAAAGGACTCGCCAGTTACGCGGCGTGGCGCCTTGCCGCGGAGCGCTGCGCAGCGCTCCGCCCGATCGCCTTCTTCTGCGGCATTGCAAGAAAACGGAGCGCATCGTTGATCGTGTCGGGAATCCGTGTATGTGGACGGTGCAGCATACGGGCTCCCTGCGCGGCCGCCTGCATCAGGGCATAACGGTTTGGCTCGCGAGCGAGGGCAGCGGAAACCAGTCCAGTGCGCATGAAATTTCCTCCTGGCATTCTTGTCCGTGGGTTGACGTGGCATGACCTGTTCCGACGCATGTCGCCGCGTATTACGAACCGGTGGAAAACTCCCGTGGACGATTCATGGCGAATCGATCTTCGGCATCGCGTTGGGCTCTCCCTCTTCTTGCGTCCCCGCCCTTGCCTCCCGCAGCGCCATTCGCAACCGTTGGTTCTTGAGCAGCAGCAGCGACACTCACCGCTGAAGGCGTTCCGCTGTCAATTTCCAGTGTTCTTCCGAATCCTGCCGGATGGAACAGGCTTCCTTCACCCTGAGCGTCATCTCCACCTCTGGCTCCTTTCCTCACTTCAACGATGTTGAGCCTGCACGCGCCAGGGAATAGCGACGCTCGAGCTTCGTTCGAAGCAGCAGCCGAGCGCGGCGCCTGCGAGCTTTCACTGCGCCCAGCGTGACGCCGAGCAGTTGAGCCGCTCCATACACTGAATTCTCCTGAAGATCGCAACAGTGCAGCGCCCTCTGCATTTCGGGCTGCAGCTGAGCCACTTCCGCGTGCAGCAGCGCGTCGCGCTCCCTTGCAAGACAATACGACTCAGGATCGGGTCGGTAATCCTGAACCTCCATGGTCACCGGAGTCTCATGGTCTTCGATCACTCCCCCTACCATCGGCAATTCCCTTCGTCGAGATTGCTTCCGCTTCCACATGAGAGCTTCATTACGCGCAATGCTGATCAACCACGTGGAGAAAGAGCTCTCCTTTCGGAAGGTAGCCAGATTTGCGAATACTTTCATGAAGGTCTGTTGCGCTATATCCTCCGCGTCGCTTGCGTTGCCAGACATGCGCTGACCAATAGCCAGCACCATGCGCCGGTAACACCCGACAAGCTCCTCAAAAGTTCTCATGCTTCCGCCCGTAGCCGCTGCAACCAGGGCGTCGAAGCCTTCTTCGCAAGAGGCATTCAGCGCGGCAGATGGGTCTAACGTTGCTTTTCTCGGTGTCATTTTCGGTAATCCTCCTTCAGCTCTCTATGGGAATGCAGATCTTCGATCGCAAGGCTCACCAGTTCGGCACGCGCGTTGACCAGTGCGCAATCCAGGGCGGCGGACTCCATCACTCGGCGCGCGATACAGATAACTGATAGCCCATGCAGCTCAATGCTGCTGAATCGATTCCTCGGCCAGATGGCTAGCCAGATTCACAATGCTGCAAGCGTAAGCCGGCATTGCACGGGCCGAAAGCCTCGATGGAGGCACGTTGCAGATACACTTTCGAGGCAGGCACGGGCACAACTTACGGACGCTCGCGCATCCGGAACCTTCGATTCTCCAGCGCTGTGCGAGCCGATCGCAAAAATACTCCCGCCAAAAGGCGCCCTGCAGCATCCCAGTGGATGCGCCCTCTGATTACCAGCGCCAACTCATAGGGCGGCCTCAAGGGGAGCACGCATCACATGACATCTGAATCGAACCATGGCCTCGTTCATCTGAAAAGCCCCTATACAGCTTCAGAAACGCTGGCACGCCTGGAGCGGGCCGTCACGGTAAGGGGAATACCAATCCACGCAACCATCAGTCACAGCGGCGACGCAGCTCGCGCCGGACTGCAGATGAATCCGTCACTTCTGCTCATCTTCGGCAATCCAAAGGCAGGCACTCCCTTGATGGTCGCCTCGCCAACCATCGCAATCGATCTTCCCCTCAAGGCGCTGGTGTGGCAAGCGGTGGACGGAACGGTGTGGGTGTCCTATAACAGCCCGACGTACATCCTCCATAGGCACTCCCTCGCGCCTGAGTTCATACAAAACTTCGCGGCCATCAAAACAGTTTGCGAGGAAGCAATCCAGAAATGAAAACGCTCCAGCAATTTCAGTTGGTTTCCTGGTTGTCCCGCCACCGCTGCTTCATTTCGAGTCTGCGACCCACAGCGGGCGTGGGATCGAGACTGTTCGCGCCCAGGGCTCGCTTTCCCGGCAGCCTTCCGGCAAGCCAGTTTGCAACGCAATAGCTGTCAGTGATGCTCGTGCGATAGGACTCTCAGGCAAGCCAGTTCACGGCCGCGTCCAGTACGTAAAGACCGAGTATTCGGAGGATGAACTCCCGCTCGATCCGGATTTCGCGACTGTGCTGCTTGAGTGGAAGCGGCGTTCTGGTGGCTCGAAGCTGGTCTTCACGAGCCCAGTCACCGGTCGCCCCTTTCATGCTTCTCCGGCACAACAGGATTATCTTCGTCCTGCTGGCTGGTGTCTGGTTGCATACCCCGAGTGTGGTGCTGCAATCGGGAAGCGCTGCTTGGGATCGGATGGCGAAACCGTCGCCGTTCATGCGCAGCGGCGCGAGCTCGCCAGGAAAAGCAAGCTGGGCAATGTGGGCTGGCATTCGTTCCGTCACACCTACCGGTCGCGGCTGGACGATGCCGGCGCACCGATCGGCGTGCAGCAGAAACTCATGCGGCATGCTGACATCTCCACCACGGCAAAGTACGGCGACGCGCTCATGGAATCCAAGCGCAAGCACAACTCGGTCGTGGTTCGCAGGGCTTTAGGGAATGTGTAGTTCGAGGGAACCGCAGCCAGATCCCTGCTCCCAAGAGAGCGTCTGACGCTCCGAAACACCGCTTAAAGTGGGTTATCTTGGGTTGGCCAATCGGCTAAGTGGTTGCGGGGGCAGGATTTGAACCTGCGACCTTTGGGTTATGAGCCCAACGAGCTACCGGACTGCTCCACCCCGCAATATGATATTAACAATCGCGGAGAGGTCGGTCAAACCCTCGTTTTACAACCACTTCACCCGCATTTGCACAAGTATCAGTTACTTTTCCACCGCCTTTGGCGGGCGTTTTGTCAGCATGAACTCCACTCCACCGGCCTCCCCGGGCCGTTCCCCCAACCCTTCACCCATCCACCATTCTGTCCGCTGCTAAACTAGGTTCAATCCCAATATGTTCGAAAATCTCTCAGAAAAACTCCAGCGCGCCTTCAAAAATCTTCGTGGGCAGGGCACCGTCACAGAAGAAAACATCCAGGAAGCTCTGCGCGAAATCCGCGTCGCGCTGCTCGAGGCTGACGTCAACCTCAACGTCGTCAAAGAGCTCATCGACCACATCCGCGAAAAAGCCCTCGGCCAGGAGGTCATCACCTCCCTCTCCCCCACCGAACAGGTCATCAAGATCGTTCGCGATGAACTCGTCACCCTCCTCGGCAAAGACACCGCACGCTTTCAGTTTGCCTCGCGCCCGCCCACTGTCATTCTCATGGCCGGCCTGCAGGGCTCCGGCAAAACCACTACCTCCGGCAAGCTCGCCGCCTGGCTGCAAAAAGGTGGCCACCGCCCCATGCTTGTCTCCGTCGACGTCTATCGCCCAGCCGCCCGCGAGCAACTCAAGGTTGTCGCCAACACCATCAAGGCCAAACTCTATGAAGGCGACACCAGCGGCGAACCCGCCGGTACCCCGCTCGTCGAGCGCCTCGCAAAGGAAGCACGCCGCGAAGCCGTCATCACCGGCTG
>CAZWSD010000093.1:0-9683 GCA_964636535.1 uncultured Acidobacterium sp.
TCCTGCGCGCAGAGACAGCCGCCGTGGCCGCCACGGCCATCGCGGCCGCACTGCTCGAGTGAATGCGACACCTTCAGTGGCAGGCAAAATACGCAACGCCAAAAATGCTCTAACATCCAAAGCAGAGATGTGCTCGCTCGTCCACTCCACGGAGACATTTGCGATTCGCCTCGCGCGCGTCGAAGGCGCCATCGCCCAGGCCTGCCGCCGCGCTGGTCGCCCCCGTGATTCGGTGCGCCTGATGGCTGTCTCCAAAACACATCCGGCTTCGGCCATGGCGGAAGCGGTTGCAGCCGGCATCACGCTCTTCGGCGAAAACCGCGTGCAGGAGTTTCAGCAAAAGTCCCGGCAACTGGCCGCGCTCGCCCTCGCGAAACCTGAGATCCATCTCATCGGCCATCTCCAATCGAACAAGTCGGCCAAGGCAGCCGAGATCTTCTCAGGCATTGACTCGGTTGATTCCCTGCATCTCGCCGCTCGGCTGGAGAACTCCGCTGCGGCCCTCGACAAGACACTGCGCATCCTGGTCGAGATCAAGCTGAGCGACGAAGCCGCCAAGACCGGCCTCGCGCCAAATGACGCCGAGCTGCGCCAACTCATCGATACGCTGCCCGATTTTCCTCACCTCAAAATGCGCGGCCTCATGACCATCGCTCCCTTTACCAGCAACGAATCCATCACGCGCAGTTGCTTTCAGGCCTTGCGCCGTCTGCGCGATGCGCTCGCCCCGGTTTATCCAGGGATCGACTTTTCAGAACTTTCGATGGGTATGTCCGGGGACTTCGCCATCGCGATTGAGGAAGGCTCGACCTGCGTGCGCATTGGCACGGCGCTCTTCGGCGCACGCGAGACCCGTCCATGACTCCCGAGGGGCTGCTGCGCGACACGCCAACCGGAGCAGTGCTTGCCGTGCGCGTCACTCCGCGCGCCAGCCGCTCGTCGTTCCAGGGCCTGCTTATGAAAGGCGATCAGCCCATGCTGCGCATAGCGCTGCACGCGCCGCCCATTGAAGGCCGCGCCAACGAAGAGCTCATCGCCTTCCTGTCGCGGCAGTTTGACCTGCCCCCATCTTCGCTCGAAATCGTTCGCGGCATGCAATCGCGCGAGAAACTGGTCCGCGCCGTCGGCGTGAGCGCGGACGAACTCAGCCTCACCCTGGAACCCATTCTGCTGCGGCTGCTTCCCACTTCTGCCTGACAGCGCGGCTCCGCTCCCGTACACTGTCGCTTACCTTCATTCCCGGTTGAGGCTCCTGCATGTCTCCTCTGTACGCCATTGTGCTGGGCATCATCGTGCTCGCCCTGCTGGCCGTCTCGCTCGGCCGCCTGCACACCATCAAGACCCGCACCGACTATCTCGTCGCCGGCCGCACGCTGCCGGCCTTCGTACTGGTCTTTACGCTGCTCTCGTCCTGGATCGGCTCCGGATCGCTGCTCGCCGGCGCGGAGAACGCCTATCGTCACGGCTTTGCCGCGCTGTGGCAGGCCGCCGGCGGATGGGCCGGCCTGGTGCTCATCTACTTCATCGCGCCGCGCGCGCGCCACTTCGCGCAGTTCACCATTCCCGACCTGCTCGAAACCCGCTACAACCAGACGGCGCGCATCTTGGGCGTCATCGCGATCCTGTTTGCCTATACGGCCATCACCAGCTACCAGATCATCGGCGGCGGGGACATCCTGCACCTCATCTTCCCCACGCTTGACGCTACGGTCGGCAAATACATCATCACCGCCTTCGTTGTGGCCTTCACGGCGATTGCCGGCATGGCTTCGGTCGCATACATGGACGTGGTGATCGGCCTGCTGGCCACCTTCACCTTGATCGTGGCAAGCTTCGTGGTGCTGCACGCCGTCGGCGGATGGTCTGTGCTCACGCACCGGCTGCCCGCCACCCACTTCGAGGTCTTGGGAGACTTCACATGGGCGGACGCCATGGAACTATTCATCCCCACCATGCTGCTCATGCTGGGCAACCAGTCCATGTACCAGAAATTCTTTTCGGCTAAGTCGGAACGCGACGCCCGCGTGGCCGTGATGGGATGGGTGATCGGCACGGTCATTCTGGAAACTGTCATCGTCGCGCTGGCCGTCTTCGGCTCGGCGATGTTTCCACACGGCGAAGTTCAGCGGCGCCCGCGCGAAATTATCGCGTACATCGGACTGCACGGAGTTCCGCCGCTGCTCGGCTCGATCCTGGTAGGCGCGGTCTTCGCAAAAATTATCTCCACGGCCAACAACTACCTCTTTTCACCGGCAACCAACCTCGTCAACGATGTCTTTGTGCGCTACATCGCTCCCAATGCGTCGAACCGGTTCGCGCTCATCGTCTCGCGCCTCATGGTGGCCCTGCTGGGCGTCTGGGCGCTTTACCAGGCCATGCACACGCAGTCGGTGCTCAAGCAGGCGCTCTACGCTTACACCGTCTACTCAGCCGCGCTCACCCCGGTCATCCTCGCGGCATTCTATTGGAAGCGCGCCAACGCTGCCGGAGCCGTCACCGCCATCGCCGCCGGCACCATTGTCACCGTTGGCTGGGAGACGCCCCTGGCGCGACACATCTTTCCGCCTGCGTGGACCCAGATGGACGCTATCTTTCCGGCGCTGGCAGCGGCCATGTTCTGTCTCGTTGTGGCGAGCGCCGTCACGCGCCCGCCCCGCCGTGAGCAACTCACTCCTTTTTTTCGGGACCTCTCCCCAGGCGACTGACGACCCAGACAAGTCGTGTCCCTTATTGAGATGCCGAGGTTGCGACCCAAAGGCCTTTACTGGAATCCAAACTGTGTTACCGGTAAATTAGAAATCGGTTTGCCATGCGCGCTCTGCTTCTCTCCGATATTCACTCCAACCTGGAGGCTCTGACGGCCGTTATCGCCGCCGCACCGGCCTATGACACGGTCTGGAACCTCGGCGATGTGGTCGGCTACGGAGCAAATCCGAATGAGGTGATCGACCGCGTGCGCCAGCTTGGCGACATCTTTGTGCGCGGCAACCATGACCGCGCATGCTCGGGACTTTCCGATGTGAGCGACTTCAATCCCATCGCGGCCCGTGCCGCCCGCTGGACGGGCGCCGTGCTCACCGAAGAGCACACGCGCTGGCTCCGGGGTCTGGCCGCCGGCCCCATTCATCCTGACGGCCCCTCCGTAAGCTGCGTGCACGGCTCGCCGCTCGACGAAGACCAATACCTGCTCACCGTGCGCGATGCCTGGCGCCCGCTGCGCCAGGTTGAGACTCACATCAATTTCTTTGGGCATACGCATGTGCAGGGCGGCTTCGCCACCAATGGCGAGGAGTGGTTCCGTCTTACGCCGCAGTTCGCTTCACGCGACCAGCTGGAATACTACGAACTGCAACTGCGCGACGGAGCGCGCTACATGCTCAATCCCGGCTCGGTGGGCCAGCCGCGTGACGGCGACTGGCGCGCCGCATTCGCCCTCTACGACGACCAAGCCCGCACGGTCACCTACTACCGCGTTCCCTATGACGTCCGCCTGGCGCAGATGCGGATTCTCAGTGCCGGACTGCCCGACCGGCTCGCGATCCGCCTGCGCGAAGGCCGCTGAACGCTCCGCAACGGATACCATAGAGATATGCTCGGCAAGCGCTATGCACGTTGGATGTATACCTGGGAAACCGCCCTTACCACGCGCGACGAAAACCGCGTCGTTCGCCCCCTCGAGTGGGGCTTTGACTGGCTGGAGGATTTCATCCGCTCCGCCGGTCTCACACCGCAGGTTTCTGCCCCTAACGGCAATCCTCCGGGAGAGGAAAATGCTTTTCTCGCGCTGAATCGGGCCATCATCGCCACACCCTCGTTCTTCCAATACGACCAGCCCACAGACTACCGCCTGGAAACCCGCCTGCCCGAGCTTTTTCCCACCAACGTGCGGCCGGAAACGCTGGCCCACGACGCGAAGCTCAAAGAAGATGCCGCCAACGGCAAGCTCGCCCCCGCGGAATTTCTCCGCTTCACTTCGCCCGTGCGCACGCCCTACGAGGAAAACGACCTCGTGAATGCACGCTGGTTTCCCGCGCCACCCGAGCGGCAAGCCGGCAAGCCGAAACAGGCCATTATCGTAATGCCCCAATGGAATGCCGACGCCTTTAGCCACAACGCCCTTTGCACGCTCTTCAACCGCTTCGGGATTTCGGCGCTGCGCCTCAGCAAACCGTTCCATGACATTCGCCGCCCGGCGGAGCTGGAACGCTCGGACTATGCCGTGAGCGCCAACATTGGACGCACCATCGCCGCCTGCCGCCAGGCCGTCGTGGATATTCGCTGCTGTCTCGACTGGCTTCAGGCACAGGGCTACGAGCAGTTCGGCATCCTCGGCACCAGCCTCGGTTCCTGCTATGCCTTCATCGCTTCCTCTTTTGACGCGCGCCTGCAGGTCAATGCTTTCAATCACGCCTCCATGAGCTTCGGCGACGTGGTGTGGACCGGACAGAGCACCCGCCACATTCGCACCGCGCTGGAGAACGAAGGACTCACTCAGGCTCGCCTGGATGCCTTATGGCGCGCCATCAGCCCGATTTCCTACGTCGACCGCTTCGCCGCCCATCCCAAAAAGGTTCTCGTCGTCCATGCCACCTACGATCTGACCTTCCTGCGCGAGTTCTCGCAGGAGGTACTGCGCAGCTTTGCCGCCGCCGGCATCCAGTTCACCTCCAAAGTGCTGCCCTGCGGCCACTACACCACGGGCGAATTTCCCTTTAATTACCTCGACGGATGGTACCTGGGCTCGTTCGTTTACTCGGCCTTCAAGGACCTGGCGCAGAACTTTCGTCCGCCGGTTCGCGCGGCTGACCAGGAACTTGCGACCGAGTAGCTCCACCCGTCCGGATCGCGCCCCACCAAGCCGGACCCGGTTTTGTCGCGCAGTCGTCCAGCATCTTCGTACAATAAAAATCAGATGGCCGCTTCCAGCAACGCATCACCCGGAACCGCGCGGGCACCGCGCGGCCTGCGTATCTACGCATGGATCGTCACGGTCTACACCATCCTCGTCATTGTCTGGGGTGGCGCGGTCACGGCCACCGGCTCGGGAAACGGCTGCGGCGACCACTGGCCGCTGTGCGACGGCCAGGTCATCCTCACCCATCCGCACATGAAGATGATGATTGAGTATGCGCACCGCCTAAGCAGCGGCGCGGCGCTCTTCGCCATCTTTGCCCTGCTGTTCTGGACGTGGCGGGCAACACGCCGCCGGCACATGGCTCGCATCTTTTCCGTTGCCGCCGCAATTCTCATCGTCAACGAGGCTCTGCTGGGCGCCGGGCTGGTGCTGCTGCGCCTCACCACCGGCGGCGTCACTCTGGAGCGTGTGCTCTACTTCGCGCTGCACTTCACCAACACATTCCTGCTGCTGGCCGCCGTTGCGGCTACCGCGCACTTCCTGTCGCGAAGCACCGGCATCATGCGTGGGGAAATCCGCTTCCAGTCGCTTCGCTTCGGCCTTCCCGGGCTCATCGCCCTGCTCGTGGTCGCCGTCAGCGGCTCTGTGGCCGAACTGGGAGACATGATCTACCCGTCCAGCAATCTGCGCGCCGCTATCATGGCCGACTTCTCAAGCCACGGCTCCCTGCTTGTCCGCCTGCGCTGGCTGCATCCGGCCTTCGCGCTGCTGGCCGGGGGCTTCCTGCTCTGGCTAGTCTTCGGGGCCGTGCAGAAACCCGCGCTTCGCGGCTTTGGCATTGCGGTCATCGCCCTGCTGGGCCTGCAATACACCCTCGGGATCACCGACGTTCTGCTGCTCGCGCCCACCTGGATTCAGCTGACCCATCTTTTTGTCGCAGACGTGCTCTGGGTCTCCGTTTTCCTGCTGGTTGTCCGGCTCTGCATCGTCGAATCACCCCAGCCCGCAATCGAGCCCGCGCGCTGAAACCGCATCGCGAAAAAACTTCAATTCCCTTTGCTGCTCGCTTTCAATTAGGCTAACCTCGCAGCGCTTCCCCCACTTTCGGAGACTGTTCATGCCAACTCTTCGCCGCCTTCTCTGTTCTGCCGCCGCACTTGGCATCGTTTTCATGGGCTCAGCCGGAACCTTCAGCCAAGCCCAGGCCACAAACTTCCCTGACAAGCCTCCCATCCTCCTTGGCGCCGCCTGGTATCCGGAGCAGTGGCCCCAATCCCGCTGGAATACGGACCTCGACCTGATGCAGAAGGCGCATATTCACCTGGTCCGCATCGGCGAGTTTGCGTGGAGCACCATGGAGCCGTCTGAAGGCCAGTACAACTTTGCGTGGCTTGACAAAGCCATTGCCATGGCCGCCCAGCACCACATCTGCGTTGTGCTGGGCACCCCCTCGGCCGCGCCGCCCGCATGGCTGACCAGCAAGTATCCGCAGACCCTCCGCGTCAACCAGAATGGCGTCCGCGCCCAGCACGGCAATCGACAGCAATTTTCCTTTACCGACCCCCTCTACCGCAAACTTGTCTACAACATCGTGCTGCAAATGGCAAAACGCTACGGCCATAACCCCGACGTGGTGGGCTGGCAGATCGACAACGAACTTGCCCAGCCCGACTTCGGCCCCACCGCGCAGGAACAGTTTCACGCATGGCTCAAACAGAAATACGGCACTATTGCCAACCTCAACCAGAAGTGGGCAACCGCCTACTGGAGCCAAACCTACGATCACTTCAGCCAGATCCCGGTCCGCGCCACCAATGAAAACCCGGCGCTCCTCCTCGACTGGAAGCGGTTCGTCTCCGCCACCTGGATGAGCTACGTCCAGAACCAGATCAACGCCCTGCGACCCAACATTGACCCGCGGCAATTCATCACCACCAATACCATGGGCTGGTTCAATGGCTTCAATGAATACGAGGTCAATTCCATCCTCGATATCTCGGCCTGGGACGACTACATCTCCTCAAACCACTATAACTACCTCGAAAACGGTGCGCGGCACGACCTCACCCGCGGCTACAAGAACAAGGACTTCTGGGTGATGGAAACCGAACCCGTCTTTGTGGACTGGCGCAAGACCAACACGCCGCTCAAAAAAGGCCAGGTCATCGACATGGCATGGCAGGCTATCGGCCACGGCGCCAATGCTGTCGAGTACTGGCAATGGCGCAGCGCCCCCAACGGCCAGGAGGAATACCACGGAACACTGATCGGCGCCGACGGCAAGCCGGTTCCCGTCTACTGGCAAATTCAGAAGCTGGGCAAGGAGTTTGACGAAACCGGCAGCGCGCTCGAAGGCACTTCACCCCACTCCAAGGTAGCCATCATCAATGACTATGACAGCCGCTGGGCGATCGACTTCCAGCGCCAGAGCGCGAAGTTCGACCCCGTGCAGGAGATGCTGGCCTTTTACGATCCTCTCCGCACCATGTCGCAGGCCGTCGACATTGTTTCCGCGCAGGCCCCGCTCAGCCGCTACAAGCTGGTCGTCGCGCCCTCCCTCAATGTCCTTACTCCCGCTGAAGCCGCGCATCTGATGAACTACGTTCGCGGCGGTGGCCACCTCATCCTCGGTCCGCGCACTGGCATGAAGAACACCTACGACGGCCTCAATCCGCAGGGCCAGCCAGGACCGCTGGAGCCATTCCTGGGCGCGCGCGTCGAGCAATATTACGCGCTCGACAGCAACGTGCCGCTCTCCGGCTTCTTTGGCCCCGGCACCGCCAACATCTGGGCCGAACAGCTGACCGTTACCGCCAAGCATCCAAAGGCGGACCACCTCTACGTGCTCCAACGCTACGGCAAGAGCAACGGGTGGCTCGACGGCCAACCCGCCATCGTTACCCGCAACTACGGCACTGGCTCCATCACCTACGTGGGCGCTTGGCTCAACCCGCCGCTCATGCAGAGATTCGCCGCCTGGGCGCTTCATAACGCCGGCGTGGAACCGATTCTGCCCAATGTGCCCATGGGCGTGGAAGTCTGCCAGCGCTCCAACGCAGCCAAGAACATCATCATTCTCATTAATCACGACGTGGTGCCCCACACCATCACTCTGCGCGAACCCATGTACAACCTGCTCGGCAGCAAAACCCTCCGTGTCGCCCAGGTGACGCTGCCCAAATACGGCGTCGCCGTGCTGGAGGCCTCACCACGGTAGAGCGGACGCAAACGAACCCGAGGGCGGTTGAGCCGTGTCCAGGATTTACCGGAGAAGCCCCCATCTTCCATCCAGGCTTGTTGTCCTCCCAAACACCGGGGATTCGCTGAATTCCCGGTGACTTTTTCGCCCCTGGTGCTGCCCCAGGATCGCCTTGGTCGGCGGAGAAGTCATTTTTCCCGTCCCCGTCCACAAACGCTCGCGGAGTGAGAGCCCTTGCCGTGGCTACACACCGCCTGCTCGCCGGAACACCCGCATTCCCCCCCACGCATGCGGCCAATAACCATGCCGTCGCGACGATCTCCATCCGCGACTTCCCCCGGGCATCCGCCGTTCCCCCGATCCCTATGGGCGCGATCAAGGCGGCGCTCTTGCTGCCGACGGTTGCGGGGCTGGTTTTCTAGACAGGCCTTGGGCTGCTTCCAAGGGGCCTGTCTAGCCCTCAGGCCACCTGCTGCCGGTCCGACGGCGCCAGCAACAATCCCTCCTCGGCCTTGGGCTGCAGAACCTCAATCTCAAGCATGATCACCTGATCCTCAAAATCGCGTGGCAGAGCGTGCGTGCATCGGCACAGCTCGGACAGCTTCAGGTGCGAGCCGCGGCTCAAATGCAACCCCGCGCTCAGCAGTGCTCCATACATTTCCACACAAACGGCTCGCGGGAACTCACACTCCAGCGCCGCCGAGCCGTCGGAGTGAAATCTTCGGCTCAGCATCTGCCCGCCACAGGCCATGATTGCACCGCTCAGAAAATACACCGCCCTTTCCGGGGTATCGTCTGAGCGCGCTACCAGCCGCAGCTCGGGCACGGAGTTGGTCCACATATTCGACACACTCTTTTGATCGGACAAATCCGGCGCGGAGTTTAGAGTGGACGCGGCTGCCGGATTCGCAATTTGCCGACCCCCAATGACGAAACACCAACCGCCATCGCTTGACCGTGGCGGCGCCCAGGCTGGATTGCAACGGCTCCGCCTCCCCCGGACACGCGCCGCCCGCCGGCTCGCAAGATCATTCTTTTCAGCAATTCGCGAATGTCTGCAACGACCCGCGCAAACCATACATCCAAAAGCTATTGCTGAGTCTTTGAGCCGGTGCCGGACCCACGATTTGTTATCCTCTGCTCAGGTCCGAAACACCGTCGAGGAGGTCCGTGCCAAGTCGCCAGGAAGTTCAGTGGTCACAACTGAAAGTCGGTGTCCTGATTATCGTCGCCCTGTCGGCCGTGATCGCCCTTATTTTTCTCATGACCGGCAATCGTGGCGGTTTTTTCTCAGGCAAAATCAGGGTTCGCTCTTACTTTGAGAACTCCGCGGGCCTCAAGGTTGGCGCGCCCGTCAATCTGGACGGCGTCACCATCGGCAACGTCAGGGCGGTTCGAATTGTGGCCCAGCCACGACTGACGCCCGTTGAGGTCATCATGACCGTCAGCGACGAGTACCGCGGCAAGCTGTTCACCGACTCGCGAACCAGCCTCACCACCATCGGGGTGCTGGGTGACACCGTCGTCAATATCAACAATCGCCGAGCCCACGGCCAGCCAATCCAGAACGCCGCCGTGCTGCCGACCACTGAGACGCCCAACCTGCAGGACGTCATCCAGTCCAGCCAG
>CAZWSD010000094.1:0-9678 GCA_964636535.1 uncultured Acidobacterium sp.
TGCGCTCGCCGCCGAGTTCGAACGTGATTCCGCGGCCTTGCCACCCAGTGATCAAACGTTCAAACAGTGGGCGCAGCGCGCGCTATCGATTTCCAAGCGGCTACGCGAATCGGATGCCACCGGAAGAAACAAGCTGCTCCAGAGGCTCCAGCGCTTGCAGATACGCTTGCGAGCGCTGCGCGCCTCGCGTCGACGTTATCTCGATCAGCGCGACCGCACGGTTACGCCGGATGCGCTACATACATCGGATTCCACTTGGAGTGCAGCGCCCATTGATTCTCGGCGGCAGCCGCTTGCCGAGGCGATCCATGCCGAGTTGCGGTTTGCCGAAGGTCTTGCTCCGATCGCGCCAGCGGAAGCGCCCCCGAAGGAACCCGCGCCCGCAACAATGCCCGCCAAGCAAGTCGCAGCTAAAGAAGCAGAATCGGTACAGCGCGCAGCCGAACCAAGCTCAGCTCACGTCCCCAACACAATTGCGGTCGGCCCAACACGCCAGGATGGCGACTCTGCGAGCCCTGTGGCGCATTTGCTTCCGCGATTGCCGCGTACCATCGGTCGTGACTCAAGCGACAATGCGTTGCAAACGATTCGCAAAGCGCGAGTCGATACGTTGGCGGCTCGGCATTCAACGCGACTCGATCCCATCATGGCCGTTGCAGGGCGGCTAGCGCGGCCTGGGAGTTTCTCGCTGGCTCAGGAGATTGCGCGACAATGGCTCCAAACCAAGCGCTTCAAAGTTCCGTCCGATTCCCCGGAAAGCTTTGAGATCGAAGTGGCGGACAAGGGGCATCGCGCGATTGCCGTGAGTTCGCGCGGTGTCTGGGCGCTACAGGCAGAAACCTCAGATTCGGCCATGCGCGGTCGCCGCTGGCGCGTGGAGATGGTTCTGATCGATGCAGAGCCCACGCCTGCGGTCAGCGTAACCCTTACGGCCATTTCACCTGCAGCGCAGCCATCCCCCCCCACCCAGCATCCCAGTACTTCTTGCTCAGCTGATCGATCAAATCGGTCTGCTTGATACCGAAACAGGTGAACTTTTCTCGGCCCGAGCCACTCGCGTCGACGAAGCCGCCGCACTGCACCGGATGCTTCAGTTGCTCTGGTCGCCATCACGGCACCAGCCTGTGCTTGTGCTTTCCACGTACAACAAGCAGGGGCGCCAAGCCCACCTGCTTGACCCAGACGTTCTGGCTGCCAAGTTGCGTGGTCTCGCCAAGGTCTACGTGCTTACCCAAGAGATGAGCTGGGCGCTGACCGACGCGTTGACCAAGCGCTTTGCCGTTGCGGGCGCCACAGTCCGATTGTTCCGTCCCGGTTTCACACCCGAGGACGATCTGAGCCTGTACCCTGCATGGAGCCCGGATGTACTCCAGCAACAGTGCATGAATCTGCCAATGCTTTCAGCGTTATTCGTACGTGATGCAGCGGACGCCTCACTGAGGGCGCTGGAGCAAGAAGATGTCATTCCGCCCTTCGATCGTGTCCGCGAGCAGATTCTGCGCCGGCAGATTGAACAGGCGCGAGAGCAGGCATCCGCGGCGGCATTGGTTGAGCCCGTCAGCGCCAAGCGACTGGATGCTCTGCAGCAAGCCTTAACGGACGAGGCGGCGCCGCGACAGATGTTCGAAGAAGACAATGAGAAACAACGTCAGGAGCTGACGCGCTTGCGTGCGGAGCGGGATGCGCTTCGCACTGAGCGCGATGTAACGCAGGCTCGCGCTGATCACTTACAGGTTCGAGTCAATAGCCTCCAACAGCGCATCGGTGCTGTCGAGATCAGAGACGCGGCTACATTGCCTGACGACTGGACTAACCTTGAAGACTGGTGCTCTGAACATCTTTCAGATTGCGTTGTACTGATACCCAAAGCTATCCGCGCCGCCCGTGCGTCAGATTACGCAGAGGTGCGGTTTGCCTATCAGGTATTACTGTTGCTTGCCGAGTTTTATGTGCCTTGCCGCCGAGGCGTGCTCGAGGGCGGAAAGGCCGCTTTGGATCAGGAGAAGGATCGACTCGGTATCGACATTTCGCCGGTCGGCCGGGCCGCGCAAGAGCGGCGCTCACGGGATAAGTACAGCACCACCTATAAGGGTCAGCGAGTGAGCCTTGATATGCATGTCCAAGGCAGCAGCAATCGTGACCCTCGGCATGGGTTCCGCCTGTACTTCCATTGGCATGATGGAGAGAAGCGCCTGATCGTTGGATGGTTTCCAAGTCATCTCGAGAATGCGTTGACGTGACCCGTGACCTTGACACGGCTGTCCGGCACGGCGCCGAGCGTCTCCGCGACCTAGCCGAAGACATCGACACCTGCTTCGATCCTCGAATTGCCCGCTGCATCGCTGGTCACGAACCGGATGCCCTCCATGGCAGCGGTGATGCAGTGGATCGAGCGCGAATGCGGGGTCAGCTTGCAGGCATAATCGTGAAGTTGTGGAAACCCCACGATACCTCTACGCTCGGAGCCTGACCATGAGCTTCAAACCCGTCATCGCATGTGCAGACATCGGTTCCGTGAATGCCGGCAAATTTGGCTGGTGGTCGAGCACGCTCAAAGATGCAAGGCCCACTCTTGATCATGCATCACCTGGCATGCTGGCTAGTTATGTAGCGGACTGCCTCGGGAGGGGCAAGCCTGTGGCACTCGGATTTGAATGCCCGCTCTTTGTGCCATTGGCCGACGAAGAGAAATCCTTGACCAAGGCGCGATCCGGTGAGGGCGATCGACCTTGGAGTGCAGCGGCAGGACTCGGAGCGATGGGCGTCGGCATCGCGGAGGTCCCTTGGGTGTTACGCGCCATCCGCGAGAAGTTGCTTGGGAAGGCGCCGTCATGTTTTCTGAACTGGAAGGACTTCAGGGCCAGCGGATCAGGCTTATTCATCTGGGAGGCATTCGTCTCCGGAAAGGCCAAGAAGAGCAACGCGTCCACGGAGGGCAACGGACACGTGCAGGATGCCCAACGCGCGATCAGCAGCTTCCAGGCTTTGGGCGGTCATCATCAAGGCTACTAAGAACGAGGGGGCACCTGGAGTGGTGCGATTGAGGCGCTCAAGAAGCGCTGGATACCTCTCTGGGTCAAATTGCACGCGGATCGCACCTCAGGCAACGCAGCGCTGGTCGATCAGGGTGCTCGCTGGCTACCGGATCCTGTTCGTGACTTCGACGCCATCATTGATCACATAGCTCCAGCCAACGCACCTGTCGTCGAGTCGCTGTTCGATACAAAATCATCTGGTGTAAGCGAGTCCACGCCACCGTCAGTGCCAGAGCCCAAGGCGGAAGCCGTGCCGCCCAGCGATGCCGATGATCCAAAGATCGACGAGCACGGCGAAGGCAATGTTACGGCCGATCCTTCACCGACGCCTGAGTCAGACCTCAACCTTTATGGGTACTTCTTGCTCAAGCTGGACGTCGCCACGCGTGATGGCCCGCTGACCGTTGATGCCCTGCAGGAGAAGCTCGGGCTCGTCAAGGCGCAGTTGAACGAATGGCTCAAGCTTGCCGTCTCGGAAGGTCGCGCAGAGAAGGGGGCTAAGCCCGTGCGGTACCAGGCAACCCGTACCAAACAACTCTTCTAGCGAACTATCGCAGTCGACGACATTCAGGGGGCGTCATGAAAGCCACGGAAGCCAAGCTGCTCAAGTTTCTCAAGAACGCGCCTCAGTTCATCATTCCGATCTACCAGCGCAACTATTCGTGGACGGAAGAACAGTGCAACCAGCTCTGGCTAGATCTGCTCCGCGCGGGACGTGAAGCCAAGATCAGCGGGCACTTCATCGGCTCCATCGTATACATCGAACGCGGTCTGTCCAATGTGGTGCAGCAGGAGTCCCTGCTCGTCATCGACGGCCAGCAGCGCCTGACCACCGCCACCTTGCTGATCGCCGCGTTGGCCGAGTACTTCGAGAACAACGACATCCCCGAGTTGATGGATGCGTTTTCCGCACGCAAACTGCGCAACTACTACCTGCTCAACGCTGAGGAAGAGGGCGAACGTCATTTCAAACTGCTGCTGTCCGAGACCGACAAGGACACCTTGCTAGCGATCCTGCGCAAGGCGCCCATGCCCAAGGAAGCCAGCACGCGTATCGCGGAGAACTTCAAGCTCTTTCAGGATCTGATCGAGGCCAACAAGGCCGAGCTGGAGGCCATCTGCACGGGCCTGGACAAGCTGGTCATTGTCGACGTGTCGCTGGATCGTACGCAGGACAACCCCCAGCTGATCTTCGAAAGCATGAACTCCACCGGCCTGGAGCTCAGCCAGGCGGACCTGATCCGCAACTACATCCTGATGGGGCTGGAACCTGCGCTGCAGACCGAGCTTTACACCACGTTCTGGCGGCCCATGGAAAAGGGCTTCGGTCAGGCTGGGTATGCCGTGCACTTCGACCGCTTCATGCGCCACTACCTCACCGCCAAGACTGGAGAGATCCCCAATGTGCGCGAGGTGTACACCGCGTTCAAAATCTACGCGCGTGGTCGCGCTGGCGATACCCGCGAGCTCGTGGCCGAGATCCACGCTTACGCGGGCTACTACTGCGCCATGGCCTTAGGTACGGAGCAGCACGTGCTGCTGCGACAGGCATTTCACGATCTACGCGAACTGAAGATGGACGTCGTCTATCCGTTCCTGCTGGACGCCTATCACGACTACCGAAGCGGCGACCTGAGCGCCGAGGATCTGCACCAAGCCCTGTGTCTGGTCGAGAGTTACGTGTTTCGCCGCGCCGTATGCGCCATACCCACCAACTCGCTCAACCGTACCTTCGCCGGGCTGTCTCGCTCGCTCAAGAAAGACCGCTATCTGGAAAGCCTTACCGCTGCTTTCCTGCTGTTGCCGTCCTATCGCCGGTTTCCCGATGACGACGAGTTTCAGCGCGAGCTCAAGGTGCGCAACCTCTACAAGTTCCGCAGCCTGGTGTACTGGCTGCGCAAGCTGGAGAACTTCGGGCGCAAGGAGCCCGTCACGGTCGAGAATTACACCGTCGAGCACATCCTCCCGCAGAACCCGGAGCTATCAACGGCGTGGAAGCAGGAGCTAGGTCCTGAATACGAGCGCATCCAGAAGACCTGGTTGCATACCTTGGGCAACCTGACCCTCACCGGTTACAACAGCGAATACAGCGATCGGCCGTTCAAGTACAAGCGCGACGACGTCACCAATCACGATGGCGATCCCGTAGGCCTCAAAGTCAGCCCGCTCATGCTCAACCAGGGCTTGGGCAGTGTCGAGAAATGGGACGAAAGCGCCATCCGCCAGCGCGCTGAACGGCTGGCCGCAAGGGCTGCCAAGGTGTGGAAGGCACCCGAACTTGCCGCAGACATCCTCAACGCCTACCGCCCGACGGCGACGCAAGCAGGACAGAAGTACAGCATCGACGACCACCACCAGTTGGCCAGCGGCCCTGTGCGCGAGTTGTTCGAGCAGTTGCGCGGTCAGGTGCTGGCATTCGATCCGTGCGTCAGCGAGGAATTTCTGAAAATTTACGTGGCTTACAAGGCAGAAACCAACTTCGTCGATGTCATCCCGCAAGCAAAGCGCCTGCTGCTCACCCTCAACATCCCCTTCCATGAGATCGACGACCCGAACGGGCTCTGCCGCGATATCACCGGCCTGGGTCGTTGGGGCAATGGCGATGTAGAAGTGAAGCTGGAATCGTCCGACCAACTACCCTACGTGCTTGGCCTGATCCGTCAGGCCTTCGATCAACAGATGGGCAGCATCGATGCCTGAGCGTCCGTTGCCACCCCATTTACCCCAGAGCTCCGCCATGCAGTAAATCACCGCCAGCGATCACATCGCCCATTCGGCCGATGTGCGAGCGGAGAACATCGAGAAGCTCAAGACGCTGTTCCCCCTCAAGTTCCGCAGTCAGACACTTACGGCGCCAACTGCGGAACTTGAGGAACCAGATAGACAAGTTCATTCGTGCCATCGTACTTGTGGACGGCGAAAGCGTGGACGGACCGCACTACGTGCGCCAGCCGTTCAAGCAGGAGCCTGAGCCTGGTGTCGCCTCGATGAATTATGAGATCGCGAAGCTGCTTGCGCGCGGAGCGCGCATGACGTGCGGCACGGATACAGTTGTACGGGCTCAACGCCCGAACCGCGCCATCAGATCCCATCGTCCGGGCGATCTTAAGTCAGTGCAGTCGCCGCCGCCCGGCCTAGTAGGCGCACCGCAGTGGTGCCCGGAGAATACGATCGCCCAGCCGTGTATCGGTCTGGGTCGTCAGGTATAGAAGTCAAGCATCCTGATCAGGTAGAACCAGCCCGTCCGAGGGGCAAGCACCGACGCCTACTACAGGGCAATAGTCATTTTTTGAAAAATACATGCGTAGTCGTTTTTGCTGATTAAACTACATCAATGAACATACGGCGCAGCCATTCAGAGACAGAAAAGCATTGTTTTAAGAAGATTTATATTAGATAATGGGACTCTAGATAGCGTGCCTGTATTCACTCCGAAGGCGAACGAGGCGGGCAAATCCACCGTCCGCTCGGCCATCCTCGACTTACTCTACGGCTTCCCCAAAAGCACGGCGTATGCCTTCGTGCATCCGATGCCGGACTTGCGCCTGGGCGCCACCATCGAGCACAACGGTGAGACGCTAGAATTCCACCGCACGAAGGGCTACAAGGCCACGCTGCGGACGCCCAAGGATGGCCAATTGCCGGATGGTGTTCTGGCGCCCCTGCTAGGCACCGCCAATCGGGAGTTCTTCGAGCAGATGTTTGGCCTGGACCACGAGCGGCTTGTTGAAGGCGGTGCCGGCATTCTCTCGGCGTCCAACGATCTCGGGCAGATTCTGTTCGAGGCGGCGGCTGGCATCGACTCGCTCGGCGACATCCGGACTTCGCTGGAAGAAGAGGCCGGCAGGCTCTGGAGTAAGCGCAAGTCTGGCGAACGCGCCTATTATCGGGCGGAAGAGGCGTTCGAACGGGCCAAGATGGCCCTAAAATCCGCCACGCTGCGGACAAAGGACTGGGCAGAGGCGCATTCTTCCGTGGAGGACCTAGCCGAGCGTCTCGAAAAAGCCCAGCAAACGCTCAAGTTACTCAAGGAAAGGCGAGACCTCCTCGAGCGGACACGGCGCGTCTGTCCGTTGTTGGCCAGCCTCGACAGCGACAGCACCGAACTCGCGAAATACGCTTCGGTCCGGGAATTGCCGGACACCGCGGGCGCAACCTTGGCTGAGGCGGAACGCGGCTTGGCTGTCGCAAGAGTCGAGCGGTCACAGCAAGAGAAGTTGAAAAACGAGGTGGAATTTCCGCTCAAAGAACTGAAAGTCAATACGCGCCTGATTGACATGGAGCGCGACATCAACGCGCTTGACGAGCATCGGCTGCAATATCGGGCGTATCCGACGGATATTGCCAAGCGGCAAGCGGAGATCAGGGGACATTATCAACGCGCAATGGAACTGGCAGCGCAGCTGGGATGGGATGTCTTGAGCGAGGAAGCACTACGAGCGCGCGTGCCGGCGCCTGCCGAACGTTCAAAGCTCTTGCGTCAGATAATCGCCTCTACTGCAGGGCAAGAGTTCTGCAGAACAGGCACAGCAAGCCAAACACGCAGAACTCAAGCGGGCGGCGGCGTCGCTTGAACAAATGACAAATGCGCAGATCCCTCCGGGATTGCGATCCGCAGTCGCGCAAACACGTAAGCTCGGGGACGTTGAAGCTGTCTTACGCAAGCTGCAGGCCAGCGTACGTCGAGGGGAAGCCGATGCACAGAATGCGTATGCCGCGCTCGGGAGCGAAAAAAAGGACCCTGAAGCACTGCGCACAATGCTTCCGCCGTCTCAAGAAGCAGTCCAACGCCTGATACAGGGACAGCTGGCAGACGAAGCCGAGGCCCGCTCCCTATCAGGTCAACGGAGCAACTTGGATGGTCAGATTGCGGACCTGAAGGCAGACATCGAACGCTTTCTGGAAAGCTACCATCCCGCACTGCGTGAGGATGTACTTCGGTCACGGGAAGCGCGCGATGAGGTCTGGATTACTATCAAACAACACCCCGCAGAATTGGCTGAGCGCGCAACGCGATACGAGCAGCTTGTCGGCGCCGCTGACGCACTCGCCGACACCCGCCATGATACGGCCCAGGATGCCGCGACACTTCTGGCAAAGCAGGACCAATTAGCAGCGGCCAAGCGCGAAATGGCTTCGCTCCAGGTTCGGTCTAACAGTCTTGTGGAACAGATGAGTCAGCGCGAGCAGCAATGGATTGGACACCGCACTGAGTGTCGCCTGCCAGAGCTGTCGTTCAACGTCATTGGGGAATGGCTGGCTGCGCGGGAACGCGCCTTGAGTGCTACAGGGTCCCTGGACACCACGCAGGGCGAAAAGCAGGACTTTGAGGAGGCGGTTGTGCGAGCGCGCACCGCTCTGGCCACGGAGTTAGTTGCGGTGGGATTGCACGCATCCGAAGACTCCTTGGATACCTTGGTGTCGCAGGCCGATGACTGGATGCAGGCTGCTGACCAGGCCAGTGGTCAGCAGCAGACCTTGGAGCGGCAGATTGCTACTGCCCAAGAGGAGCTAAAAGCACTGTCCAAGAACGCAGAGACGGCGCAGGAAAAATATAACGTTTGGACACAGAACTGGTCAGCAACACTCGACAAAGCCGCAATTTCGGCCCAGCGCGACCCAGACGCCGTCGAGGTGGAACTCGGCACCACCGAGCAAATCGACAAGTCGCTGACTGCTATCCAAGAAATTCGGAATGCACGCATCGACCCTATGCAGGTCGATCTGCGCAGCTTTGAGGCAATGGCCAAAGGATTGGTAGACCGAGTGGCACCGGACTTGAACGGGAGGCTCGCAGCGGATGTTGCTCTTGAGCTGAAGCGCCAACTACAGGCCGCTCTCCTGGCCAAAGCCGATGCCGAGAGGCTGCAAAGTTCTGCTGCAGCTGCCGGCCAGGCCATCGAAAACGCCGACGCCAATGTTCGTCATATCCAGGCGACGCTGGCCCCGTTGTTTCATCGTAGCGAGACCACATCGGTCGAAGAACTGGCCGACGCCATCGCAAGGTCCGACGAGCGACGTCGCTGGCAGGCCAAGGTGGCAGAAACGCAAGCAAAGATTCTCGAGCAGGGCGATGGATTCACGATAGACCAGTTGCGAGCCGATTTCGGAGAGCGTGACCTAGCATCGCTGCGTTCCGAGCTCGAGGAACTGAGCGCACAGGAAACTGGCTTGGTCAACGAAGTCAGCAACCTCTCCGCAACGCATCAGGAAGCCAACACGAAGTTTATTGCCATGGCGGGGACTGGTGATGCGGCGAAAGCGGAAGCTGAACGCCAAGAAGCGCTAGCGCAGATGGCTGACGCCGTGGATCGCTACGTCACTGTGCAAACCGCAGTGCGGCTGCTGTCATGGGCGATTGAGCAATACCGTGAGGTTAAGCAGGGTCCGATGCTGTCTGCCGCAAGCCGTATCTTTGCGCAACTGACGCTTGGTTCCCTCGAGCGCCTTGTCGTAGATTTCGATAGTGATCCGCCGACGTTACTGGGCCGCCGCCCGTCTGGGCAGTTGGTCGGCGTCGACGGAATGAGCGATGGCACGCGCGATCAGCTTTACATGGCGCTGCGCTTGGCGGCGCTCGACATGCACCTAAGTAGGTAGTTTCATAAATACACACACGTATTATATTGATAAGTTCGGCCTC
>CAZWSD010000095.1:0-5976 GCA_964636535.1 uncultured Acidobacterium sp.
TGCTCCGTTCCAGCGACGGCGCCTTACGAAACGCCGGTGACAGCAAAATCTGCCCCGCCTTTTCTTCCAGCCGGTGCTCGCGGATAAATGCCCGTGCAAATTCGTAATCGTCACGGTTCTCAATCACGAACTTCACCTCATCGCGCGCCGTCAGCCATTGCAGGTTCTCCATCCGGAACGATCCGCCCTCACCCGAAGCCGGGCACTTCACATCGACAATCTTGTGCACCGCCTCCGGCACATCATCGAGCGGCCGTTCTCCGCTCGTCTCGATCATCAGTTCGTATCCCGACTGTAACAGGCGCCGCATCAGCGGAATCAGCTCCCGCGCCTGCAACAGCGGCTCGCCGCCGGTAAACTCCACCAACCGCACCGGAGCCAGCCTCTCAACTGCGGCGGCAATCTCCTCTTCCGTATATGGAATTCCACCTTTGAACGTGTATTCAGAATCGCACCAGCTGCACCGCAGGTTGCACCCGGCCAGTCGCACAAAGATGCATGGGCGCCCGGCAAAAGACGACTCACCCTGCACCGACTTGTAAATCTCAATCAGGTGCACGGCAATTACTCGTAGTAGGTGGCTGTCGTGGTGTCGGTTTCGAAGATCGTGCAGTCCTTCACGCGGACGCGGCTACCCGTCATCTCGGCAAGCTGTTTGTTGGTTTCGTCGTAGAAATATTTCGCAAGGTTTTCGGCCGAGGGGTTGATCTCGGTAAACGGCTCCAGGTCGTTGAGCATCTGGTGATCCAGGCGGTCAATCACCGGCCGCATTACCAGCTTCAGATCCTTAAAATCCAGCAGAAGACCTGCCACATCCAGCGCCTCGCCGCGCAGCGTAATTCTCACTTTATAATTATGGCCGTGCGGATTCTCGCACTTGCCCTTGTAGTTGCGCAGATAGTGCCCGGAGGAGAATCCGCGCTCAACCGTAACTTCGTACATGCGTTTCCTGCTCGCTTCTCAGGGAAATTGCCCTACTTCATTGTACTTCCCTCGCATCGCCCGGCATACGGATGCACAAATCCTTGTTGCGCCGTGATCTGCACCGACGGGCGCCATTGCTGCCTCTCGAACCGGCCTAGCCGGCCGGGCTAGCCGCCGGTTTTGACATCGACCGCAGATAGTTCACAATGTCCCACACTGTCGTGTCATTGGCGCGGGCCTTATCCTCCGGCGGCATATCTTTCGAACCCTTCCGGATGATCATGAAGAGCTGCCCATCGGATAATCCCTGCAGCGTCGCGGGATTCGTCAGGTCTCCCACGGAAAGCCTCTCACTGGCCGCAAGGCTTCCGTTGCCCTTGCCTGTTTCACCGTGGCACATGGCGCAGTCCCAGCCATAGTGCTCTTTCGCCGTGGCCAATGACGCCGGTGTCGCTTTCACCGGATTGACCAGGTTTGCGCCCTCATCCGCAGGCGCCACTGGCGCGGCTTGCGTCTGCGGCGAGGCCTGTGCCTGCGGCTTGGCGCCACTTTGCGCCTGTTGCACCGCCACGGCGCCAAGCAAAGGAAGCATACATGCAAATGCCACCAGGACGAGCTTCATAGCGAAACCTCCAGAGTGATTGCACTCCCTACTTTCGTCAGCGGCAGTGAGACTCGTCACAACCGTCATGAGCCCCGGCTGCCGCCTGTCTTGCTCAAACCTTCGGCCGTCAAGCTAGCCCTGTACGGGAAACGCTACCGTACCCTGCGGCACATAAGGGCAAAAGGGATCGCTCGCGAGTGGATCGCCCGTATGCGCGAAAGCCCGCGCGCGCGATCCTCCACACATTCCCCGGTACTCGCACTGCCCGCACTTGCCCCGGAACCGCTCCGGCGTGTGCAGCGCCTGAAACACAGGAGCATGGCGGTACACATACGGAAGCTGGTTCTGCCTTATATTGCCCGCGGCCAGCGGTAAAAACCCGGCGGGATAAATATCTCCCTGATTCGAGACAAATACAACCCCATTTCCATCTCGAATCCCAAAACCGCGATAAACCGGCGTCCGGTGAATCTCTTCCGGCTTCATTCCCGCGGAGCGCATTTCATCCAGCGCAATCCGCCGGTATGAAGGCGCCTCCGTCGTCTTGATCGCGAACGGCGCCGTCTGCGACAGCCGGAAGATCCACCGCATCAGCTCCTCGCCATGCTCCGGCATAATCGGCTGCAGGGCCTTGCCCCGGCCCACCGCGATCAGGAAGAAAAGGCTCCAGCGCATCACCCGGTGCTGCGTCAGCAGCTCGTACACTGCCGGCAAATCATCCACCGTCTCCTGTGACACCAGCGTATTCACCTGCACCGGCAGCCCGACCGTCGCCGCATGGCGCAGGGCGCCAAGGGTCGCATCAAAGCAGCCTTCCACTCCACGCACCGCCTCGTGGCGCTCCGGATTCGACCCATCCAGGCTCAGCCCCAGAGCCTCAATGCCGTGATCCTTTAACTCGGCCATCTTGTGCAGTGTCAACTCCGGACTTGCCGCCGGCGTAATCGAAATCGAAATCCCCAGGGTCCGGGCGTAGTCAATAATCTCGAACAAATCGGCCCGTTTCAGCGGGTCGCCGCCCGTCAGGATCACGTGTGGCATCGGCTCCCCGAAGGCCGCGATCTGCCGCAGCAAGTCCAGGCTCTCCTCGTGATTCAGCTCAAAGGGATGCGCATGAGTCATCGCCTCGGCCCGGCAGTGGCGGCAGGCCAGCGGACATGCCTGGGTCATCTCCCAATACACGATCATCGGATTGCGGGCATAGTCAGGCCTGGCCGCGGCGTGAGGATGAGCCTGAGCGGTCGGCGTTGGAGTTACGGCTGTGATCATTGCGTTTCCTTCTTTCTATTGGGCGTCTATCGCGCTGCGGCCGAGACTGCGCGTCCGGCAGCGGGCTGGTGGCTCAGTCCATACTTCCCCGCAAGCTGGCGCACCACCGCCTGCGCGTTCTCAATGCAGTCCGGGATGCCCGCGCCGTGATACGCGGCGCCGGCCAGGTAAAGCCCCTGATGCGCGGCCGCCAGCGACTCCATCGCCGCCACACGCGCGCCATGCCCCACCTCGTACTGCGGATTTCCCTTCGGCCAGCGGTAAACCCTCGCCAGCACCGGCTCGGCCCCAATGCACATCGCCGCGTCTACTTCCTGCCGCGCCAGCGCAATCAATACGTCGTCAGTCCGCTCGGCATACTGCTCGGCGCCCGCGCCGCCAACAAACACCCGCAGCAGCACATGACCCTCCGGAGCCCGGCCCTCGAACTTCGTCGAAGACCAGGTGCAGGCATTGATCCGCCGATGCTCCATGCGCGGCACCACGAACCCGAATCCATCCAGCGCCCGCGGCAAATCCCGCTCCCGGAAGCCCAGCGAAACGGTCGCCGTCGAAACATAACGAATGTCACGCAGCCGCTCGGCCAGCGCCGTGTCGATGTACTCCACCAGCCCCGCCGTCACCTGGGCCGGCGTGGCAAAGATCACATCATCGGCTGTGCAGGAGCTCCCGTTCTCCAAAACCACCTCATACCGGCCCTCCTGCGGCAGCACCGCCACCACCTGCGCGCCGCGTCGAATCACGCCCGGCCCAATCGCCCGCTCCAGCGCCTCGGTCAACTGCAGCAGCCCGCCACGCAACGTTAGAAACATTGACCGCTCGACTTTACGGCCGCCGCCCCGCGCCTTCTTCCAGCCGCGCAGCACGCTGCCATACTTCTTTTCCATCACCTGAAGAAAGGGAAATGTGCTCGCCAGGCTCAGCGTCTCTGGATCCGCCGCGTAAATTCCGCCCATCAACGGCCCGGCCAGCTTGTCCAGCATCTCGTTGCCAAACCGCCGCCGCATAAAGCTGCCCACGCCCTCGTCGCCATCTTCCTTCCGCGCAGGCATTATTACCTCGGCGCCCATTCGCAGCTTGCCCGGCAGAGAGATCAGCCGCGACTTCATCATCGGGCCAACACCCATCGGCAGCGGATGCAACTCCTGGTCGCTCCATACATATGTCGGGTGTTTTCCTGCCCGCACCGGCTGCAGTTCGTCCCCCAGCCCCAGCTCGCGGCACAAATCCTGCGTCACTGTCTTTCTGGCAAGAAAGGAATCCGGCCCTCCCTCGATAAGGAAGCCGCGCTCGTGCGCCGTCGTGATCTTTCCGCCCACGCGAGTGGACCCTTCAATCAGGGTTACGGCAATCGCTCCCACGGCGGAGCGCTGCAGGTAATACGCGGCGGCCAACCCCGTGATACCCCCGCCAATAATGATCGTATGCTTCATGTACCCGCCAGCCTTCCCATGCCGGCCGGGACCCGGACTACCCACCCGGGTCCCGATAAAGATGGCCCATGCCGGCTGAAGCGCCTTCGATTCCGGCCCATACCAGGGGAACGCTGTCCAGTGTATTCTTCCTTAGGGAAAAGCCATTTCGGAAGTCGTTCTGCCTGTCAACTTGCGAACCGAAAACGCTTTGAGTTACTGGATTTACCCTAAGCGCACAAGCCTGCGCGGACCGTGACCGCCATCACACCTCTTCAAGGCGAACACGTAACCGCATGCACAATGATTTCCAGGGCCTGCAAATTGCCTCATCCTTACGGCAACTCCGCCGCCTCCGCCACGGGATTCCAGTCATCGCTGCCGCGCAGAAAATTCTGCGGCTGAAATTCCTCAATCTCCGCTGCGTTCAGCTTGCGCTCCCACGGCACTCTCGCCGTCGGATCGGCGCCAGGGCCCTTCGAGCCCGCCTCGGCATAAAACGCCGTCTTCTGGTTCGGCTTGTATCCCCAGTCCCCAAATCCCTGCGGAGAAATCCCCTTCGGCATATACGTATCCAGGTAAACCACCCGCGCATAATACCGCCAGGGCCGCCCCAGCCCCGCATAGCGGCCGCTCGCCACCACGCTCGGAGCCAGCGTAATCCTGCTGTTCCGGATCACATATCCCGTCGTCGAAGTTGAACTCAACCGGCTCTGCGCCGTGATCTGACCACCCCCGTGACCGGTCACGTGAATCACATCATGGTCGAACACCGCCGTCGCATTTCCAAAAATAAAATCAACAGCGCCGGAAATATAGTCATCCACGTAATATTGCCGCCCGTAATTTGCAAACAGCGTGTCCTGGTAGCCCAGAAAACGGCAGTGCTTGAAGATCACCCGGTCGGCCAGCACGCTCGCCGCCACCGCCTGCCCCACCGGCCCGGCATCATTTTCAAACGTCACGTTGTCGGCGATGAATCCGTTCCCGGCGATCTCCGCCGTCTCGGTAAAAAACGTTCCACCCGACTCCTTCGCATAGTGCCCCGCAACAATCACCGTGTCGGCCGGCGACTTGCCCAGCCCCAGCAACTCCACGTTCGGCCGGTTCTGCGCCACCCAGATGCGCTCGTGGTAAACCCCCGGCGTAATCTTGATAATCACCCGCCCGCCATCGGTCGCTTGCGGCGCATGATCCAGCGCGTTTTCTATCGTCGGAAATACCAGCATCCCGTGCGGCATCTTCTCGCCCGGCTGAAACATCGGCGCACCGGGCTTTACCAGCACGGTCACATTGGCAGCGTGGGCGCAAAGTGCGGAGCCCAGAACGGCAAGAACAAAAGCAGCAGAAAAAATACGTGGTCTGACCATGCACAACAGCATACTTCAGCCGGGCCGAAACGCGCATCCACGCCGCATGTTTACCACTCGCCTACTGCTTCCACCTTGAACTTCTGAGTCTTTCCGTCAGGGAACTGCAACAAGTACCTTTGGTCTAGCTCGTACGGAGTCTCTGGGCGGTAGTCCTGCACCAACCGGCCTTTGTAGTCCCCCGGAAGCAGCAATCCCTCGTTGAACTTTTTGCCGGTTGCCAGCACATACTTTCTGTCCCCAATCGAAACACTCAGATACATGTAGGTCCTCGAAAAGCTGCCAGGCCCTCCGCTGCTCGGGATCTCAACCCACTTCGAACCCACCACATGCACCGTCAGCGGAAACTCCTTCGCAGTCGAAGCCGTCTGACCCACCATCACCACCGGAAACAGCA
>CAZWSD010000095.1:6076-9643 GCA_964636535.1 uncultured Acidobacterium sp.
CAGCATCACCACTCCACTGGCAGTCTTGCTGCAATACCCTGGAGACGCCACAATCTTCGACGAAACCACATGCACGGTCAGCGGAGACTCCGTCGCCGCCGCACCCGTCTGCCCCAACGCAACCATCGGGCACAACAGAAGCACCACTGCCACCCATCGTTTCACCGTTCCTCCATAAGCCACAGAATTCACACACTCGCTGACGATCCGGCTCACCTCCGGGTTTCCAGCTTCATCGAGACTTCATGCAGAAAAAAAGGCGCGCCATCCAGCAGCGCGCCTCATTCCTTCCTCTTGAATCGTCTTATTGCGCCTCATTCGCTCCCGGCGGCGCCAGCCACACCCGGTGCGGAGCCACCACCTTCGCCCCCGGCGTCTTTGCCTTCAGGTTCATATGCGCCATGTAGGCTTTCTTCCCATACATCCGCGACCGAAACGCCAGGTTGTACTGCTCCCCAAACTGTTCCTTGATCTGCTTAAAATAAGGCTCGAACGATACCGGGTTGCTGAAGCCCTGCCAGTATGCCTCTCCGCCCGTCGCATCGCTCACCATCAGCAGCAGGTTCTGGCCCGTCGACGTCAGGTATCCACCGCCCATCCCAACACTGTGCCAGTAGATCGAGTACACCACCAGGCCCGCTTTCACCGAATCCTCGATCGCCGCATGGACATAGGGGTCATCCGGATTGAATCGCGGCTCATAGTTATCCACGCCGTTCGTAATCATGATGACCTCGCGCCGCGCGGCCATGTCCTTCGAGGGCCAGTGCTTGGCTAAATCAGACAGGCAAAAATACGGGCTCGCGCTCCCGCCCGGCACGCCCGACGGCAAATGCAGCCCGCGCACGGCAGCTTCCTTGTCCTTCGTAAGCGGCGCGGAAAACACCGCCTGTCCGTTCTGCATGTAGGCAACGCCAACCTCGGCGCTCGCCGGCAGCGACCGGATGAACGACCGGATGTCGCCCAGCTGCGACCCCAGGCTCGACCACGCCGAATTATCAATCAGAAGCACCACCTGCAGCGGATCCGTCGCCGCCTCCCAGTGCTCGATCATCGCGGCTTTGCCATCCACCTTTAGGTGCAAATCCTTCTCCGGAACCGTGATCGGCGCGCCCCGCTGCTGCTTGTTCTTCACCGTCACCACCACCTTGCCTTGCCCCATCGTCTCCGCCGCCAGCGCAGGCGCGCACAATCCAACAGCCAGCCCAGCCGCAACCGCCACCTTCCAGATTCCCCTCATTCGGCTACTCATCGATTTCCTCCCATTCCGGCCCCTCGACCCAGAAATTGCCGGCCCTGTCTCTTTAGATGTGGCCATTGGCCAATTATTTTCCTGCCTTATGGACTATCCCTCTACCAAAAAAGACCCCGCCGGCGAGCGATTGTTGCTTCCATGACAATTAGTTCACCGACTCAAGAGTGTATCCTGCCAGAGGAATGAAGCGAATTGTAACGGCAGCCGTCCTGATTCCCATCGCCCTGGCGCTGGTCTTTTTTGCCCCCTTCTGGCTCTTCACCCTCGCCTGCGCGCTCGTCGCCGGCCTCGCGCTCTGGGAATACCTGGACCTCGCCGACGCCATCGGCGCCCGATGCCCCCGCATCGCCTCTTTTCTCGGCTTGACGGCCATCTACCTCTGCATCTGGCGATATCCTGACTTCCTCTCCGCGACTATCCTCGTCATCATCCTCGCGATCTTCGCCTTCTGCACCTTCCATTCCCCTCTCGATCGCCTCCTGCCCGACATCGCCTCATCCTGCTTCGGCATCCTTTACATCGGACTGGCCTTTGCCACCCTGCCCCTGCTTCTTGAGCAAACCAACGGCTCCTCCCTGTTGCTGTTTCTCTTTCTCGCCGTCTGGAGTGGAGACGCCGCCGCTCTCTACATCGGCAAAGCCTTTGGCCGCCATAAGCTTGCGCCGCATATCAGTCCCGGCAAAACTTGGGAGGGGGCCATCGCCTCGCTCGCCGCCAGCGCACTCTTCACCTTGTTTCTTCTCTGGGTTGCGGCCTATCTCTCTGCCCATTCCGTGAACTCGCTCAGTTATCCCGGTCCCTGGTACCGCTGGTTGCTGCTCGCCATCGTCGTCAATGCCGCGGCCCAGCTGGGCGACCTCGCCGAGTCCGGCCTCAAGCGCTCGGCCGGCGTCAAGGACTCCGGAACCCTCCTGCCCGGCCACGGCGGCGTCCTCGACCGTATCGACGCGCTCCTGCTCGCCGCGCCGCTCCTGTGGTACGCTCACCTTGCCCAGCAGTTGTTTTAGCCTTGAATCAATGTCTCTGAAGCACATTGCCGTCCTCGGCTCCACCGGCTCCATCGGTCGGAGCACGCTCAGCATCGTCGAAAGCTTCCCCGAGCGTTTCGAGGTGGCCTCGCTCGCCGCCGGCCGCAACCTCGACCTCGCCTTCCAGCAGGCCAGCCGCTGGCGACCCGCCGTCGTCTCCATGGCGACCGAAGAACTCGCCGCCACCCTCGGCACGCGACTCAAAGCCGCCGGCGTCACCGGTATTGAGGTCCTCCACGGCTCCGCCGGAGCCGTCCGCGTCGCCACCCTCCCTCAGGTCGACTTCGTGGTCTCGGCCATCGTCGGCGTTGCCGGGCTCGAGGCCACATACGCCGCCGTACTGGCTGGCAAGCCAGTGGGCCTCGCCAATAAGGAAGCCATGGTCGCCGCGGGAGAAATCCTCACGGCCGCCGCCCGCCGGACAAATGCCGCCCTGCTCCCCATCGACTCCGAACACAACGCCGTTCACCAGTGCATGCGCGCCGGCTCGCCCAATGAAATCAAACAGATATGGTTAACCGCCTCCGGTGGCCCTTTTCGCACCCTCCCGCTCGCCGAATTCGAACACATCACCGTCGCCCAGGCCCTCAAGCACCCCACCTGGGTCATGGGCCGCCGCATCACTATCGACTCAGCCACCATGCTCAACAAGGGCCTCGAAATCATCGAGGCCTGCCGCCTCTTTGACCTCCCGCCCTCGGCCGTCAAGGTCACCGTGCACCCCCAATCCACCGTGCACTCGCTGGTCGAGTACATCGACGGCAGCCTCCTCGCGCAAATCTCCGTTACGGACATGCGCCTGCCCATCCTCTACGCCATGACCTGGCCCGAGCGCGTCGCCTCCGATCTCACCTTCGACATGGCATCGCTCAGCCAGCTCACCTTCGAAACACCCGATCTCGAGCGCTTCCCCTGCCTTCGCCTGGCCTACGAAGCCGCGGAAAAGGGCGGCGCGCACACCATCGCCCTCAATGCCGCCGATGAGGCCGCGGTCGAAGCGTTCCTCGATGGCCGCATCCCTTTTACGGGCATCCCGCGTACAATAGAAACAGTGCTTGAGACGATGCCCGCCACCCACCCTGACTCCATCCAGGAGGTGCTCGCGCTCGACCGGCAGGCGCGCGAATCCGCCTCTGTGGTGCTCAACCAGTTCAGCCACGCATCGGCCGGTCCCAGCCGTCGATCAATCTTGGTGGACTAAAGGAATGTACGAGATTTAGCAGTCTCTCACTCTAGCTATGCCCTTCTTTTTGACCGCTGCCATTTCCATGCTCATCGTGCTCG
>CAZWSD010000096.1:0-9578 GCA_964636535.1 uncultured Acidobacterium sp.
CCTCGGCGCCACCGAAGACCCCGCCGGCATCTCCGCCACCGAAGCCGAAAACATCCTCACCGGCCTCGGCTGCACCCTCAAGAAATCCGAAGCAGACAGCTACCAGGTCACCCTCCCCAGCTGGCGTCTCGACCTCGAACGCGAAATCGACCTCCTCGAAGAAATCGCCCGCGTTTACGGCTACAACCGCTTCCAGAATACCCTGCCCGCCTTCGCCGGCTCCGTCGTCGAGCTGCCCTCGGCGGAAAAGGAATCCACCCTCCGCCGCAAGCTCCTGGGCCTCGGCTGGAATGAAGCCATCTCCTCCACCTTCTGCGCCGCCGGCGACGCCGCGCTATTCGCACGCGAGCCCAACGCCGCTGTCGCCATCGGCAATCCGCTCAGCGAAGAAGCCGGCATGCTCCGCCCCTCGCTGCTGCCCGGCACGCTCACCATGCTCTCCACCAACCTCAGCCGCGACGCGGAAAATGCAGCCCTCTTCGAGCTCGGCACCGCTTTCAGCGGCAGCACCGACAAGGTCGAAGAACGCCCCGCGCTCACCCTCGGCGCCACCGGCAACGCATTCGGAGAAACCGCCGTCGATTTCTACGACCTCAAAGGCACCATCGAAGAGCTGCTCCACAGCTTCAGCTCCCGCTCGCTCTACTTTGACCGTTTCCCCGCCGAATCCGGCCTCATGCCCGCATGGCTGCACCCCGGCCGCAGCGCACGCGCCGTCCTCGACGGCAGCACCATCGGCTGGTTCGGCCAGCTTCACCCCGATCTGGCATCAGCCCGCAAGCTCCGCCAGCCCGTCTTTATCGCCGAGCTCTACCTCGACCGCCTCTACAAGCAGTCCCTGCGCTCGCCCATCTTCGAGGAGCTCTCCCGCTTCCAGGCCGTCCGCCGCGACTTCTCACTCCTCGTGCCGGACGCCGTTCCCTACGGCTCCATCGCCGAAGCGCTTGCCGCCTTGCCCATCCCCGAGCTCCGAAGCTACCAGCCCCGCGAGGTCTTTCGCGGCGACCGCGCCCCCGCCGGCCACTACTCGCTGCTCCTCGGCGCCGTCTTCCAGTCCCACGAGCGCACCCTCCGCGACGAAGACCTCCAGTCCTGGTCGCTGCAGATCATCGCCGCCATGCGGCAGCTCGGCGCGCAACTCCGCAGTTGAGCGCTTCCACGCTTCCCAGTCCGGCCTGAAAAAGGGGGAACCCTCATGGTTCCTCCTCGCTATTCCTGTGGATTTGCGCTGCTTTCCTCACACATACTGGCGATATACTGCGCAGAGAGCGAATTGTGAAATTACCATTTCCGCCTCGCTCTTAATTTGTGAGGTTCTCCCATGTCAACGCTCGCCTTTCAGGAAGCCGGCCAGCAGGTCGTCACCAGCGAAGATTTCAATGCCCTCGAACAGCGCGTTCTCCGCGCCGTCGAACTGGTGCGCGCCGAGCGCAGTGCCCGCGCCGCCGCCGAGCAAAAGGCCGCCGAGCTTGAACAGCTCATGGAGGTGCAGGCCTCCGAACTCGCCCAGGCCCAGGCACGGCTTAATACCTATGAAAGCGAACGCGACCACGTGCGCGAGCGAGTCGAACGCATGCTTAAGCAACTGGATGAAATCACCGCCTGAAATTGCCCATGCCTGATTCTGATCACAACCCGAAACCAGCTCCTCCGCAGGCCGTCACCGTCGACATCTACGATCAGACCTATCACCTCAGCGGCGACGACCCCGCTTATATTCAGAAACTTGCCGACATCGTCGACGGGAAGATGCGCCTCGTCGCCTCCCATGGCCGCACCGTCGACTCGCTCCGTGTCGCCGTCCTCGCCGCCCTCAACATCGCCGACGAGCTCACCACCCTCGAACGCCGCTACCACTCCCTCACCGGCACAACAGCAGAATCAGCCAACCTCCGCAACCGCGCCCAAACCCTCACCGGCCTCCTCGACGCCATCCTCGAAGACGACCGCAAGCTCGGCTGAAGCTCCACTCACCTCGTCACCCGCAAATTCTCCCGCTCTCTCTCCGCCCACGCGCATTCTACGCAACCCGTCAACTTGCTTTCGCCGCACCGCGCAGCTAGCATCCTCTTAGAGATCGGCCTGCAAAGCAGGTGTGATGGTCAACGCCGGTTGAACCTACATTCATGGAACAGGGAGCTCGACTCGTCTAACGGCTCGGTGTGCAGCGTCCGCCAGTTCGGAATGCCTAAAGAGCCTCGGAGAGTTCCCACCGTCTTAGGACGGGTTCACCGGCGCACTTAACACGGCCCCGTGGGTCGATTTCTCTTCTTAATCGCGCGTGCTACCCCGCCTCTTTCAGCTCGGCCACCTCACCCTTCCCACCTATGGAGCCGCCTCCGTCCTCGCGCTCATCGTCGCGCTTAACCTCGCCATGCGCCTCGCGCCGAAACTCGACCTCCCGCCGGAAAAAATCTGGAACCTCGGCATCTACACCCTCCTCAGCGGCCTCATCGCTTCGCGCCTCCTCATGGTGGTCACCCACTTCTCCCTCTTTCGCTTCAACCCGCTCTGGCTGCTAGGCCTCTCGCCCAGCTACATCCCCTGGATCCCCTGGACGTCCGCAGCCATCGCACTCGCCGTTGCATGGCTCTACATCAAGGCCGAGGATCTCCCCTTCCGCGCCGCGCTCGACGCCTATTCGCCGGCGCTCACCGCCGCTTTCGCCATCCAGTCACTCGGCGCATTCCTTGCCGGCGCCAACTACGGCACACCCACTCACTCATCGCTCGCCGTCACCTACTCCAACAACTACGCCGCGCTCCTCTACCAGACCCCCTTGCACATCCATCTCGTTCCCGTGCAGCTTTATCAGGCCCTCGCGTGCCTCATCATCCTCGCAGGTCTGCTGCTCTGGCTCCCGCGCCGCACTCAGCCCGGCGAACTTGCCGGCATCTGGCTCCTCGCTTACGGCCTCACCGTCTTCTTCCTCGACTTCTATCGTGGAGACGCCTTCACCAACGGCATCTTCACCCCCATGCAGCGCGCCGCGCTCGCCGCCGTCGTCCTCAGTGCGGTATTACTCTGGAAACGCAACCTGTCCACCCAGCCGCAGCCCATTCCCAGGTTGGAACCATGAGCCACCTGTCTCCCAACCTGCGCATCTTCACCGTCGCTCCCGAATCAGCCGGCCAGCGCCTCGACGCATGGCTCACCGCCCAGCTCCAGGGCGTCAGCCGTTCCCGCGTCAAGCTTCTCCTTGATCACGATCAGGTCCGCGTCGACGGCGCTATCCAAAAAGCATCCCTCAAACTACGCGGCGGAGAAACCATTCAGGTCCACGGAGAGCCCGCGCCGCCGCCCCTGCGAGCCATCGCCGAGGATATCCCCCTCTCCATCGTCTACGAAGACAAAGACCTCATCCTCGTCAACAAACCTGCCGGCATGATGGTCCACGCCGGCTCCGGGGCCACCGACAGCGCCCGCAACCGCGGCACCCTCGTCAACGCCCTCCTCGGCCGCACTCAGAAGCTATCCTCAACCGGCGGAGAGCTTCGCCCTGGCATCGTCCACCGCCTCGACAAGCAGACCAGTGGCCTCATCATCGTCGCCCGCAACGACGCCACCCACCTCCGCCTCGCCGAGATGTTCTCCCAGCGCGAAATTCGTAAAACATACCTCGCCATGGTCCACGGCCACCTCGCACAGGACCGCGGCACTATCAACGCGGCCATCGCACGTGACGTCATCCGCCGCACCCGCATGACCACCCGCCGCACCCCCGGCGCCCGCACCGCCATCTCCCACTACACCGTCCTGCGCCGCATCGAGTCACCCTGGGGTAAGTTCACCCTCGTCTCCGTCCAGATTGAAACTGGCCGCACCCACCAGATCCGCGTCCATCTCTCCTCCATCGGCCATCCCATCGTAGGAGACACCCACTACGGCGCGCCCGCCGTCATCCTGCCCCGCGCCGCACAGGGCCCCCGCCGCAAAAACCTGCCCACCCCGCAGGGCATCTCTCTCCCACGCAACTTCCTCCACGCCGCCCAGCTCGACTTCCCTCATCCCGCCACCGGCAAACCCCTTCATCTCGAAGCTCCACTCCCCGCCGAACTCACAGATTTCTTGCATCAAATCGAATCCTGATCACCCCGCCATCACCCGGCGTTCACTTCCCCCGTGTATCCTTGTCCCGTTCGGCAAATCCCACAGGAGACGCCTCATGAAAGTTCTCTATACCTCCGATGTCACCGCTGTAGGCGCCCGCCACGGCCACGCCCGCTCCTCTGACGGACTCCTCGACCTCGACCTTGCGCTCCCTCCCGGTATGGGCGGCAAAGGCAACGCCACCAACCCTGAGCAGCTCTTCGCCGCGGCCTACGCCGCCTGCTTCGGAGGAGCCGTCGAATACCTCGCCGCCCAGCAGAACCTCGTCACCGGAGAAGTCTCCGTCCGAGCCCAGGTTGGCGTCGGTCCCTTCGACGAGGACAAGGGCGAAGGATTCACCCTCTGCGTCGCTCTCACCGTCACCCTTCCCCAGCTCACCCAGGCCCAGGCCGAAGCCCTCGTTGCCCGTGCCCACCGCACCTGCCCCTACTCCAACGCCACCCGCAACAACATTCAGGTCGCCCTCACCGCCCACGGCCGCCAACCCTGATCCACTTTGCCCTCAAATCGCAAAAACCGCCAGAAAACTCATCGCCCCGCTCACGCCATCAGTTAAACTTGTATTATCTAACCGTTTGAGACTCTGATTACGCCGTCACTCCCAGACAGGTTGGTTACTGTCACCCCCAGGCAAAGAAGCGTTCCAGAACTACGTTCGGTCCCTGTTTTTTGCCAGGTCAGAGGAATATGTCCGAGATTTTCGCCGAAGATTTACCGCAGGTCAGCCCCGCCCAGATGCAGGCTGACGTGCAGCACTTTATACAATCACGCTCCCGATCGCTCAACTGGAGCTTCGCCATTCTCATGGCCATCATGCACGCAGCGGCCATCGCGGCGTTCTTCTTCTTCACCTGGAAGGCTCTCGCAGCCTTCGCCGTCATGTGGGTCATCAGCGAAAACATCGGCATCGCTGTCAGCTACCACCGCCTGCTCACCCATCGCGGCTTCGTCGTGCCCAAATGGCTGGAATACACCCTGGCTGTCTGCTCTACCCTCGCCATGCAGGGCGGACCCATCTACTGGGTCGCCGTCCACCGCCTCCACCACCAGCTAACCGACAAACCCGGCGATCCTCACTCCCCGCGCGACGGCGCATGGTGGTCCCACATGGGCTGGATCCTCTACGGCAACCTCCACAACGGCGACCCAGCCCTTAATCGCTACGCGCCCGATCTCATGCGCGACCGCTTCTACGTCTGGCTCAGCCGTTTCCACCTCCTGCCGCTGATCATCGTCAGCGCCGGCCTCTACTACTTTGGCGGACTCCCATGGCTCCTCTGGGGCACCGCCCTCCGCGTCGTCATCGGATGGCACACCACATGGCTCGTCAATTCCGCCACCCACATGTGGGGCTACCGCAACTTTGAGACTCGCGACGACTCCCGCAACAGCTGGTGGGTCGGCCTTCTCACCGGAGGCGAGGGATGGCACAACAACCACCACGCCCACCCGGTTTCCGCCACTCACGGCATGACTTGGTATGAGCCTGACTTCAACTACTGGCTGATCCGTCTTCTCGGATTCCTCGGCCTCGCCAAAAAGATCAAGATCCAGGGCATCAAAGGTGGACCCGCAAAAGTCATCAACCCCTAAGCGCCCAACCACAATCAAAAGCAGAAAACCCCGCCACCACTGCGGGGTTTTCTCTTTTCCCTTCGTGCTTCAATGCTGCCCCGGCTGATACTTCCCCACCTCAGGCCGAAAACTGATCGCAATCCGGTTCCATACGTTGATCGCACCAATCGCCCAAGTCAGCTTCACCGCCTCCGCTTCTTCAAATTCCTTCCGCATCGCCGCATAAGCCTCATCTCCAGCATGCCCCTGCTGAATATTCGTCACCGCCTCGGTCCAGGCCAGCGCCGCGCGCTCCCGCTCGGTAAAAAACGGAGTCTCCCGCCAAGCATTCAAGGCATAAAGCCGCTGCTCCGTCTCGCCCTTCGCCCGCGCCTCCTTCGTGTGCATGTCGATGCAGAACGCACACCCGTTCATCTGCGAAGCCCGCGTCTTCACCAGTTCCAGCAGCGAAGGCTCCAACCCGCTCTCCCGCACAGCGCGCTCCAGTTGCGACATCGCCCGGTAACCCTCCGGAAACGCCCTCACATAATCCAACCGCACATCCATTTCTGCTCCCTTTTTCCGGCCTCGCGTCTCGAACAGCCGCTCCTTTTGGATGTCCGCCACCCGGCACTCGTCTCAACTTTCTCCCTTAACCTCCCGTCCACGCGTCCTGCCCACAAATCCTATACATTCAATGCAATGAGCGCCGCCCACACTCACTCATTTGACGTCCTCATCCTCGGCGCAGGCGCTGCCGGGCTCATGTGCGCGATCGAAGCGGGTCGCCGAGGCCGCCGCGTCGCCGTCATCGACCACGCCGATCGCCCGGGCAAAAAAATCCTCATCTCCGGCGGTGGACGCTGCAACTTCACCAACCTCCACTGCCGCGCGGAAAATTTCCTCTCCCAGAATCCACACTTCGCCAAATCCGCGCTCGCCCGCTACACCCCATCCAACTTCCTCGACCTCGTCAACCAACACGGCATCCGATGGCATGAGAAAAAACTCGGCCAGTTATTCTGCGACCACTCCGCCCAGCAAATTCTCGACATGCTCCTCGCCGAGTGCGCCGCCGCCTGCGTCCAGCTCTTTCTGCGCACCTCCGTCCGCACCGTCTCCCACAACACCGGCTTCCAACTCATCGCCGGCGAGCTGTCCTCCCGCGCTGAATTCCGCGCTCCCGTCCTCGTCGTCGCCACCGGAGGCCTCTCCATCCCCAAAATCGGCGCCTCCGGCTTCGGATACGAAATCGCCCGCCAGTTCGCGCTCCCCGTCGTTGAGCCGCGCCCCGCGCTCGTCCCCCTCGTCCTCGGCCCCGAAGACCAGCGCCGCTGGTGCGACCTCACCGGACTCTCCGCAGAGGTGATCGCCTCCACTCCCGATGCCCGCTTTCAGGAGAAAATGCTCGTCACCCACCGTGGCCTCAGCGGCCCGGCCATCCTGCAAATCTCCTCCTACTGGCGCGATGGAGACCCCATCGCCCTCGACTTCGCTCCCGGCGCCAACCTCGCTGCGCCACTCCTCACGCAGCCCCAACGCGACATCCCCAGCACCCGCACCGCCCTCCGCGAAATACTTCCCCACCGCCTGGCCGACCGCCTCCTCCAACTTGACCCACCGGAAGGACTCAGCAACCGCGCTCTGGAGACTTGGGACCACTCCCTCCACCACTGGCGCTTCTTCCCGATCGACACCGAAGGCTTCCCCAAGGCAGAAGTAACTGCCGGAGGAGTCGATACCGCTTGTCTATCCGCCAAAACCATGGAAAGCCGACTCCCCGCCCTCTTCTTCATCGGCGAAGTCGTCGACGTCACTGGCCACCTCGGCGGATTTAACTTCCAGTGGGCCTGGGCCTCCGGTGCCGCCGCCGGCCGCGCCGTTTAGACCCCAAATTCCCCCGCCCAACCCCGCCCGCTTCGCGCTTTCCAGCCCACCCCTTTAGAATCAAAGAGCACGCCATGACTATGAACTCCGCATCGCCCCTCAAGGAAATGCTCGGCAAAGCCGCCTCCGAAGCCGGCCTGCTCGTCATCGGAACCGATTCCGCGCTCGACTTTAACCAGCACCCCACCACCCGCTTCCGCCTCGGACTCCCCGACGGTTCCGACCGCGAACTCCTCCTTGAGCTCAGCGAGTCCTTCGACTTTGACAAGCCCGAGCTCCTCCCGGAGATGACTACCCACCTCCTCGAATCCGCCAAGCGCCTCCGAAACCCGCGACCGGACGCCTATGTCACCGTCGCCGGTCTGCCCGTCAGCTTCGGCCAGTTCGCATGGCCCTTCCATCGTTCCACCTCCGGATCAGACACCTACATCGTCCACGGCCTCGTTCAGCTGGAAACCGGCAAGGACTCCCCGCTCCACGCCAAGGTTTCTGCAAGCATGACAGTGACATTTGCTGAAATCGTCCCCGCTCCCGAACAGCCCTACGCCGAAACCTTCATCTATAACGCCATCCGCCGCACCCTCGACTATGGCCAGTTGGAAATGATCAAGAGCGGCAACCGCCAGCCCGTCCCCGTCACCACCCGCTTCTACAGCCGCTGGCAAAAGAAATTCATGTTCGCGGACACAACTGATGACTCCCGCCTCGACTTCCTCGCCTCCAAGGCCTATTGGCTCTCCGGCGTCCTAGGCAACAGCGCCCCTGTCTGGATTACCGATCCGCGCGATGCTCAGTACCTCAACACCGCCGCCGAAGAGCTCCAGCGCATGGCTCACGAACTCCACAAACAGGGCATGATCCAGCTCCACGACGACTACGCCGCCGCCACGCCCGCTCTCATGGCGCGCTCCGTCGAGTTCGAAGCAAAACTCATGAAGGCCTTGGACTTCACCAAGCCCACCTTCAATGAGGACATGCGCCACGGCCACACCAATATGTAACTGAAATAGTACTGTTATGCACAAAAAGCGCGACAATTCCCGCGCTTTTTGCATTTGTATCAGTTACGAGCCTGGATTTCTCTCAGAAAATGCGAGCTGCATGTCTCGCCCTCTCAATTTCTGGGAGTGGAAAAGTCTTTCTCCCTAGAACCGGCACTCTCAGGACTGACATCCGGCCGGTCAGTCGCCCGAAGGCCCCACCGCCTTCTGGCCACTGCCCGCACTATTCGCAGCCGAGCCAGCCGCCTTCGCCTTCGGCGTGCCTGTTTCCGCCCCTTTCGTGCTGGTCGGTGCATTCCCGGCAGCCCCGCCCGGAGCCGCGGTTGCACCTGCCTTCACCGCAACCGACGTCTTCGCGCCAGCCGCTCCCGTGCTCGCCGCCGTTCCAGCCTTCGTCGTCGGCGCAGCAGCCGGCGCCGTGCTCGCAGCTTGTCCGGCCACCGGCGTTGATCCTGTCGCATTTCCCACCTCTGGCGCCGGCGCTGGAATCATCGGCCCGCCCGGATTGATCGGCAGAGGCTGTTCCACTGTCGCTCTGCTCGAACCCTCGTCAGAGGTCACCTTGGGCTTCGCCCTCTCCACCGGCTGCTCGACCTTCAGAGCCACAATGTTCACCGCCGTGGGATCATCCCGTAACTTCACGTAAAGCTGCCCCGCCGCCGGATGAGGTACCGCCATTGCCTCCCCCGGAAATCCATCCGGTACCTGCACCTCGTCCTGAAAGCCCGGATCATTCGACACGGCATCCACAAGGAACAGGTCGTCGCCCGTCAGTTGGCACTTCGTGCCCGCCGTAATCTGCGTATCTGCCCCGGTCGCATCGCCTGTGCCTGCCGCATCACCCGGACCCGCTTCATCTGCAGCGCTCGTCTCTTCCGCCGGATCCGGACACGTCAGCTTCTTGAGCTTCGGCAGCCGAACCAGCGTCTCCAGCGGATGCCACGCACCAGCCACGCCCTTATCCACCACGCGAAACTCGAGCGGCCCAAATGCCGACTCGCCAAATGCCTTCGCCGGACGCAGCGT
>CAZWSD010000097.1:0-9538 GCA_964636535.1 uncultured Acidobacterium sp.
GAACGTCAGCTTCCCAAGCTGAATGTCGCCGGTTCGATCCCGGTCTCCCGCTCCAGTCCTCTTCCGCTCAAAAGACGTGCAGCGCCGCCAGCACCACCACCGCCAAAAAAATGATCGCGATTCCCGTGCTCGGGAAATAGCCCCACTCTCGGCTGTACGGCCATATCGGCGCGGCTGCAAGGAGCATCAAGCCAAGAGTCAGCAATAGCAGGATCAGCACCCAGGGTTACCCACATCTCTTCCCGCCACTAGAGTCAGCCTCCGCCACGGATTTATTTCTTCCCTCCACACTGGATGCGCGCCAGCCCTCTCCAAGATGCCCCCCCCTCCGCAGACGCCCTCTAAATCTTTGACCGTGCCTCCAGAATCACCCTCAGCATCATCTCGTGCGTCAGCTTTCCCGTGTTCGTATTCTGCAGCGAGGGATGATAACTCGCCATCAGAAATCGCCCGCTGGGCAGCTCATAACACACCCCATGACCGAACTGCAGCCCGCCCCGCCCCGCTATCTCGCCCGTCCGCATCAGGTGCGTCACCACCCCGTCAAACCCGATCTTCCCCAGGCAAAGCATCACCCGTAATTGGGTCAGCGCCGCAATCTCTTCCTCCAGATACGGCGCGCACGCCGCCAGCTCTTCCGGCAACGGCTTGTTTCCAGGCGGCGCGCACCGCACCACCGAGGTAATCCAGGCGTCGCGCAGTTCCTGACCGTCCCCCGCGTGCGTCGACGTCGGCCGCGACGCAAACCCCGCCGCATGCAGCACCGGATACAGAAAATCACCCGATCCATCCCCCGTAAACGGCCTCCCGGTCCGGTTCGACCCATGCGCTCCCGGCGCCAGCCCCACAATCAGCAGCCGCGCCCTCGGATCTCCAAACGATGGCACCGGCTTGCCCCAATACTCAAACTCCATCCACCGCTTCTTCCGCTTCTGCGCCACTTCCTCGCAATAACTCAGCAGACGCTCGCACCGCCGGCATCCTACCACCGTCTCGTTTAGCACCCTCAGCGCCTCTCCTCCATCCTCCTTGCCCGCAATTCGCTCTTTCATTCGCATTCTCAACTTCCCAACCTCACCGTCGCGCTGCCGCCTTCCAGGCGTAAACTGATCCCACTTTAGAAAATCCATTCTCTCAACAGGGAAAGCCCCATGTCCCCCTCTCGCAGTATCCTCTGCCTCGCAGCCGCCGTCCTTATCGCGGCCACCGGCTGCCAGAAAAAACCCTCCTCACCGGCCAAAATCAACGCCTCCTCCACCCCATCCGGCGCAAGTACCACCATCGGAGGCGAGAAGATCCTGCACCTCACCCGCAGGCAGACCGGCTACACCCCACAGTTCCTCGCCATCACGCTCTTCCCCGGCCGCGGCCTCAACGTCTTTCAGATCTCCGCCTACATCCCAGGCCGGGGCAATATCGACGTCCTCGCCTCACCCTCCCTCCGCAACGCCGCCCACGCACTCACCGGAAAAGGCCCAGACCTCTACGGCGACAACAGCTACACCTTCGGCGGAGCCTTCCTCATCCCCTACCCCAATCGCATCTTCGGCAACGTCTCCGCTCAGAACCATACCGTCACCACCTCCTGGCACGGCCACAAAATCGTCCTGCCCGCCAATGTCCGCTACGGCATCCCTCCCCATCAGGGCATGGACGCCATGCACGGCCTCATCCTCGAATCCAAAGTCCATAACATCAAGATCACCCCCACCCCCGACGGCCAAACCCTTACCGCCACCCTCCACGCCGGCAACTTCGGCGGCCACTGGCTCTCCAGCACCAACCTCCACTTCACCATCGCCCTCACCGGCCCCGCCATCAACCTCTCCGTCAAAGCCACCAACGTCGGCAAACTCCCCGAACCAATGGCCATCGGATGGCATCCTTACTTCGCCATCCCCAGCGGCCACCGCAAACAGGCCCGACTCTACGTCCCAGCCACCATGCGCGCCCTCATCAACAACTACCAGGTCGAAAAACCCACCGGAAAATTCCAGCCCGTCAAAGGCACTCCCTACGACTTCAATTCCCCCACCGGAACACCCCTCGACAGCACCTACCTCGACGACAACTTCTCCCACCTCATCCGCTCCAAAGGCGACATTCACGTCAAAATTGCTGACCCGGCCGCCAACTACGGCATCCAGGAAATCGGCCTCTCTCCGGAAATCCATACCGTCCAAATCTATTCCCCCTCCAACGCCCGCTTCATCGCCATCGAACAGCAGTACAACTTCGTTGACCCCTTCGGCCCCGAATGGCACGGCATCAACACCGGCATGGTCGACCTAAAACCCGGAAGATCAACCACCTGGCACGTCCGGCTACAGCTCTTCACGCCCCTCAAATAGCTCCCACGCCAGCTTCCGCCCATCCCCACCACACCGGAGCACTCCCCTCCGCTCCATATTTCCATGCCCATAACTCACTCAAACAAAAAGCCTAATCCCGCCTGCATCCTTTCCCTAATTAAGATCATCAGATAAGTTGACAAAAAGTCACTCAAGTGCGAACCTGACTCTACCAGCCTCAGCATCAAACGGGTTTGCATACAGGAGCAGTGGAGAGCCATGGCAAAAATTATCGGAATCGACCTCGGAACGACAAACTCCGTCGTAGCCGTTATGGAAGGCGGCGAACCGAAGGTGATCGCCAATGAAGAGGGCGGTCGCACCACCCCGTCCGTCGTAGGGTTTACCAAGAGCGGCGAGCGCCTCGTCGGCCAGGTCGCCAAGCGGCAGGCCATTACCAATCCTGAGAACACCGTCTACTCGATCAAACGCTTCATGGGCCGCCGTTATAACGAAGTCAACGACGAAATGAAAATGGTCCCCTATAAGGTCAAACAGCAGGGCGACCACATCGTCGTTGAAGCCCAGGGCAAGGACTACACCCCGCCCGAAGTCTCGGCCATGATCCTCCAGAAGCTCAAGAAGGCAGCCGAAGACTATCTCGGCACCTCGGTCACCGAAGCCGTCATCACTGTCCCGGCCTACTTCAATGACGCGCAGCGCCAGGCTACCAAGGACGCCGGCAAGATCGCCGGCCTCGACGTCAAGCGCATCGTCAACGAGCCCACCGCAGCCGCCCTCGCCTACGGCCTCGACAAGAAAAAGGACGAAACCATCGCCGTCTACGACTTCGGCGGCGGCACCTTCGACATCTCCATCCTTGAAGTCGGCGAAGGCGTCATCGAGGTCAAGTCCACCAACGGCGACACTCACCTCGGCGGCGACAACATCGACCAGAAAATCGTCGACTGGCTCATCGATGAGTTCAAGAAGGACGAAGGCCTCGACCTCCGCGCCAAGGGCAATGAAATGGCCCTCCAGCGCCTCAAGGACGCAGCCGAGCGCGCCAAGATCGAGCTCTCCACCGCCCTTGAAACCGAGATCAACCTGCCCTTTATCACGGCAGACGCCACCGGTCCCAAGCACCTCGTCAAGAAGCTCACCCGCGCCAAGCTCGAGCAGCTCGTCGAGGACATCCTCCAGCGATCCATCGAGCCTTGCAAAAAGGCTATGACCGATGCCGGCGTCGACCCCAGCAAGATTGACGAAGTCGTCCTCGTCGGCGGACAAACCCGCATGCCGCGCATCCAGGAAATCGTCAAACAGCTCTTCGGCAAGGAGCCGCACCGCGGCGTCAACCCAGACGAAGTCGTCGCCATCGGAGCCGCTGTCCAGGCCGGCGTCCTCGCCGGTGAAGTCAAGGATCTGCTGCTGCTCGACGTCACCCCCCTCACCCTCTCCATCGAAACCCTCGGTGGCGTGGCCACGGCCATGATCCCGCGTAACACCACCATCCCCACCAAGAAGACCGAAACCTTCTCAACGGCCGCCGACAGCCAGACCGAAGTCGAAGTCCACGTCCTGCAGGGCGAGCGCCCCATGGCGCAGCAGAATCGCACCCTCGGCAAGTTCAAGCTCAGCGGCATTCCGCCGGCGCCCCGCGGCGTCCCCCAGATCGAAGTCACCTTCGACATCGACGCCAACGGCATCCTCAACGTCACCGCCAAGGACACGGCCACCAACAAGGACCAGAAGATCACCATCACCTCCTCTTCCGGTCTCAGCAAGGACGAGGTCGAGCGCATGGCCAGGGAAGCCGACGCGCACTCGGCCGAAGACAAGGCCAAACGCGAGGAAATCGAGGCCCGCAATCAGCTCGATAACCTCGTCTACAACATCGAAAAAATGTTGAAGGAAAACGGTGACAAGGTCTCCGGCGAAGAAAAGACCGAGGTCGAAACCGCCCTCGCCGACGCCAAGAAGTCCCTCGAAGGCTCGCCTTCGGCTGCCGATCTGAACGCCGCCCGCGAAAAACTCACCGCCGCATCCCACAAACTGGCCGAGGCCATGTACAAAGCCAACGCCGCCACCGGCGCGCCGCCCGCCGGCGAACCTGCCCCCGGCGCTCCCCAGGCCGAGGAACAGAAGAAGGACGAAGGCGTCATCGACGCAGAATACGTGGACGTCGACGAAAAAAAGTAACCCATCAGCCCAACGCTGAGCACTCTCAACAGGGCGTCTCCCCGTGAGACGCCCTTGCTCTAACCTCGCATCACTTTTTGCGCCTGCGGGAAGATCAGCACCCACGAACAGGCCCTCCTGAGCGGGGGTGGTAACCAGGGCCACCCTGGAACGTCCATACTGTCGTACCCGTAATCACATGTAAAGGAGAAGTACCCAACATGACCGATACGCTCTGGAAATGCGAACAACTCCGCGCCGGCCAACTCTACAACAAAGTCATGTTTGACACCCGCAAGGAAGCCGAAGACTTCATCGCCACAATGCAGAAGATGGAGCCCGACCTCTTCTGGCGCATCGAACCCGTAGCAGCCAAAATGGTCTGGAATTAGCACCTCACCACGGAGTGAGTCATTCTGAGGCGAAGCCGAGGAATTCCGGCAATGCTGAACTTGGAAAATCTGATCGGAGGTCTCTCCCGGAATGCCGAACGGTTGGGTTTACATCCTCGCAAGTGATACCGGCACACTCTATGCCGGTGTCACTTCCGACCTCAACCAGCGCGTCCTCCAGCACCGCAGCGGCATTCGATCCGGCTTCGCCTCCAAATACCACTGCAATAGGCTCGTCCATTACGAGGCGTTTCAGGATATCGTCATGGCAATCGCGCGAGAAAAGACGATCAAAGGCTGGAGTCGCTCCAGGAAGATTGCGTTAATTGAGTCGCACAATCCTCAATGGAAAGACCTCGCCGAACATCTGGGAAAGCAAATACTTATGCCCAATCAAAGCATCGCCGAAGAAAACGCCAGGCAGACGAAACGCATCCGGTTGAGCCACCCAGGCGACCCAAAGCATTCGCGACCAGGGAAATAGCCCCCCTGAATCAGCCCGGAAGAAAGACAAAAAACCAAAAGTGAGTCATTCAGAGCGAAGCGAAGAATCCCGCCAATGACTCGGTTGAAATTGCACTCAAAAGTTTCTCGCAGGATGCCAACCCGAATGAACGCACCCATTTGCCCGCATCACGAGTACAGTGGTGAGTAGCAGGCTCTAACTAGATCTCCCATGGCCACTCCGCAAAGCAAAGACTATTACGCAATCCTCGGCATCAAGAAATCGGCCACTGCGGACGACATTCGCAAGGCCTTCCGCAAGCTCGCCCGCAAATACCACCCCGACGTTAATCCAGGCGACAAAAAGGCCGAAGAAAAATTCAAGGAAATCTCTGAAGCCAACGACATCCTCAGCGACGACAAAAAACGTAAAATCTACGACCAGTTCGGCTTCTACTCTGACCAGATCGACCCCGCCGCCGCCGAAGCCGCCGCCCGCCACGGCGCGGGCCCTGCCGGACACGCTCAGGGCACACCCTTTGACTTCGGCGGATTCGACTTCTCTGACTACGCCTCAGGCGGCGCCCAGTCCGGCGGCGGATTCGGCGGCTTCCGCGATATCTTCTCCGGCATGTTCAACCAGGGCCGCCACCAGCAGCAGGGACCACAGCCCGGCACCGATCTCGAATACCGCATCGACGTCGACTTCTGGACCGCCATCCGCGGCGGCACCGCCCGCCTCATGATCCAGCGCCAGGAAATCTGCCCCACCTGCCACGGACAGGCCTCCACCGGAGGACCTCACACCTGCCCAGAGTGCAACGGCTCCGGACAGGTCACGCAAATGGGCGGTCGCATGAAGTTCAACATCCAGTGCCCCAGCTGCGCCGGCACCGGCAAGGTTCGCAGCGCCTGCCGCACCTGCCACGGCGAGGGCACCGTCCTCCGCTCCAGCCCCCTCGAGTTCCGCGTCAAGCCCGGAACCCGCGATGGCCAGCGCATCCGCCTCGCCGGCAAGGGCAACGCCGGCGTTCATGGCGGGCTGCCAGGCGACCTTTACCTCATCATCAAGACGGATACACACCCCGTCTTCACCCGGCAGGTCGACGACATCTATGTCACCGTCCCCATCACCATTGCTGAAGCCGCCTTGGGCGCCAAAATTGAAGTCCCCACCATTGACGGCCGCGCCCAGCTCAAGGTCCCTCCCGGCACCCAGTCCGGCCAGAAACTCCGCTTGCGCGAGCGCGGCGTCCCCTCAGCCACCCGCGAAGGCCTCCGCGGCGACCAGATCGTTCAGGTCGAAATCGTCGTCCCCCAGCTCCGCGACGAGCGCTCCAAGGAAATCCTCCGCGAGTTCGCCAGGCTCAACCCTGAAGATCCGAGGGAAACCATCTGGACCAAGGTCTAACCATGGTCACCCTCCAAACCCACGCCTGCTGCTGCGCCCCGTCACCCTCGATGACACCGACGCGCTGCTCGCCGTCTGGGGCGACCCGGAAACCATGCGTTGGTACCCCGCTCCCCTCGACCGCCAGGGCATGATCCTCCGCATCCACCAGCAAATGGAGCGCTACCCCTCCGGCACCGGCCAGCTCGGCCTCGTAATCAAGCTGAGCTGCCCCCATCGTTTAGTCCAGCTAAGTGAGAGTGCTCGCGGTTGAGTTTAGCAGCGAGATTGTCCCGCCGCAGTCGGGGCTGTGCGAATGTGGGAAGCTGCTTTTGCTTTCCACATTTGCATAGCCCATGCGAAATTCCTCCGGGGTCAGATATCCGAGCGAGCTGTGCGGCCTCACCCGGTTGTAGTCGAGTCGCCAGTTTTCAATGGTCCCCCGCGCATCGTCGAGTGTCAGGAACCAGTGTTCGTTCAGGCACTCCTCGCGGAACCTGCCGTGAAACGACTCGATGTCGCCGTTCTCCATGGGCCGTCCCGGTGTGATGAAATGCAGCGTCACCTTGTTCTGACACGCCCACTGGTCGAGAGCCTTCGACGTGAACTCAGTGCCATGATCGATGACGATCACCTCCGGCAGCCCGCGCTCCAGCCGCAACTTCTCCAGCACACGGACCACACGCAGCGCCGGCAGCGAGGTGTCCACCTCGATGACCGGCATCTCCCGCGTATAAGCATCCTCGATCGACAACGTGCGGAATTTGCGGCCGTTGGCCAGCGCATCGTGCAGGAAGTCCATGGTCCAGGTCTCGTTGGGGCGCGTCGGCGGCGCGAGCAGCACTCTTGCCCGGGCACAAACACGCCGCCTGCGCCGGCGCCGCCGCACAATGAGCTTCTCCTCAACGCAGATCCGGTACACCCGCTTGTGGTTCACCTTCCAGCCTTCCCGCTCGAGCAGAACGTGCAGGCGCCGGTATCCCCAGTGCCGCCGTTGCCCGGCCAACTCCCGCAGCCGTGTGCGCAGCTTCTCATTGGCCGCCGCGAACCGGGTCGGCCGCGGCTCATATCGGACCATCGCTCGCACGATCTCCATCTGCCCGCAGGCACGCCGCTCCGAGCACTTCGTCGCTTCATGAAACGCCTTCACGGCTTCCCGCTCCGCCTGCGGGCCTACCATTTTTTTGAAACCACCGCCTCTCGGATTCCCGCGTGCAGCATGTGACTTACTGTGCTCATTGCCTCCCAGCTCTCCTCGAATACCGCTCGACAGTCGCAGTGCGGCGACCAACTCCGGCGCGTTTGGCCGCCATCGCAGCCCTCTGCGCTGCATGCCTTATTGTGGGGTTTGTTGTTGCCAAATACTGGAATCGCCAAGGTCCCCTCACTTCGAATCCACCTGCCGGTCAGGGCATCCGCCGTTCTTGATCGAACGCTCGACCTCACCAACTATGGAACCTTTCGAGGTGCCGAACAGCAGCCGCCAAAACCACCGCTCAATCTTCCCGCGGCCCTGCTGCACGTCAATCTGATTCTTCCGCGCTTCAGCGAAGCCGGACCATACACCATCATCGTCGTCGCGGGTCGCGAAGGCACGAACCGTATCGCCTATGCCACAGGCAATGCCAGTATCCTCGGCAATCAAACCAAACTGACCGTTACGCTCGATCTGCGACGCGCCAAACCTGGAAGTTATGTTCTCCTCACCGAGCTGACTGGGCAGGATGACTGGTACTCCTATCCGCTCAGGATTCAGTAATCCGAACCACCCCGGAGTCAAGCCGCCGCATCACCCAACAAGCCTCGATGAGCGACTCGACCCTTCCCCGATAAGAATTGTCCCGATTCGTTTGAAAGCAGTGCCCCCGGACATTAATATGCAGCTCAGTTCGAGGGGAGAATCGTCGCTATGTACGCATTGTTTAGTCCTGCCGGTCTGGTTGCGCTCATCACCTTGACGTTCCTTGAGATCGTACTCGGTGTCGACAACGTCATCTTTATTTCAATTCTGTCGAGCAATCTTCCTGGGCCGCAGCAAGCGCGTGCCCGACGGATTGGACTGCTGGCAGCGATGGGGACGCGCATCCTGCTTCTGCTCTCCATTGTCTGGATCATCAGGCTGACCGCTCCTCTGTTTGCTATCGCAGGACGCCCCATTTCCGGACGGGATCTGATCCTGATTGCGGGCGGCTTGTTCCTGCTCGCGAAGGCAACGACTGAAATCCACGAACGTCTGGAGGGCGAAGAAGGCAGCCGCTCGGTGCGAGTGCGACCCTCGTTCCTCGCTGTCATTACTCAGATCGCAGTGCTGGATGTGGTCTTCTCGCTGGATTCAGTCATTACCGCCGTCGGCATGGCACAGGAAATCATTATCATGGTGACTGCCGTGATGCTGGCCGTCACCGTCATGATGTTTTCGGCCGGCCCGATTAGCGCCTTCGTCAATCGCCATCCGACAGTCAAAGTTCTGGCGCTGTCGTTTTTGCTGCTGATTGGCATCTCGCTGGTCGGCGACGGGCTCGGCATGCACATCCCGAAGGGCTATATCTACTTTGCAATGGGCTTCTCAGTGTTTGTTGAAATGATCAATTTGCGCGTAAGGAGGGTTGCTGTGCCAGTTCACCTGCGTAAGCCATACGTTGAGCTCTGATTGGCGCCCACGGGCTTTGCACTCATTCAGCCAGAATTCAGATCCGAATCAAGCCCGCGCACGACTCCCGCCTATGCATCCTCTCTCCCCTCCTGCAGTGGTACAGCGCGATCGAAGTTCTCGACCATAACCGACCAGTATTCAAGCCGCCGCTGGCAGCGCGAGCAGATTGCAAGATGCTTTGCCCGCT
>CAZWSD010000098.1:0-9525 GCA_964636535.1 uncultured Acidobacterium sp.
GAGGGATGCTGGGGGCCGGCCGGTTCTTTTCTGCGGGCAGCGCCGGTGATGACGGTGATGGCTTCGAGTTCGGCGATGGAGGTGGTTGGAATCCAAATGCGCTGGGTGTTGGAGCGGGTATCCGGGGGTAGCAGGAAGAGGCCGTCGCCGGCGATAAGGGAGCGATCGTTCGCGGCAATGCCTTCAAGATGGTCGCCGTCGTTGAGGCGCAGCCGGAGGAAGATGCCTTCGACGCGGGGACGACCGGCGAAGGATTTACGGAGAAGGCGCTCGGGATTGGTCAGTTCCCCGGAGTTGAAATCGCGGACAAAGCAGAGCCATTTAACTTCCGATGCGGGGAGCAGGATGACTTTGCCGCTGAGATCGAGGAGTTCGACCATGCCCGCGCGACAGAAACCGTCTGAGGCGACGTAACCGGCCAGCCAGTCACGTGAGAGCTTGCGGACGACGGCCTTTTTGCGGCTCGAGGACATAGAGATCGCCATACCTTGAGCATTACGCCTCGCAATCGGTGCAAAAACGTAGCCAAGGCTTCATTGATATGTTACATTGACATTTTGAATTCAATTGCTGTGCGCCCGCAAGTGTCTTAGATTCTTTGATTTAGAAATTTACAGCTCCCGGGCGGCGGCTCGTTTGGTGGATTCTGCAGATGCCCGACTTTATCTATCTTCTCGAAACACGTCTGTCGGCGGGGCAGAGGAGCGCTATCCAGCATGTTCGCGACGCGGCACGCGAAGCGGGCATGAACCTCTTTCTGGCCGGTGGAGCGGTTCGCGATCTGATATCCGGATTCCCGGTGCGCGATCTTGATTTTTCGGTTCAAGGTGGGACGTCTAAGCTAAAGCGACCATTGGAGAAAGCGGGTGCAGTACCATGGGGCAGCCATGCGGAGACGCATACGCTTTTCTATTGGTTTCCGGGGAGCGCGCGGGTGGAGATATCGGGAACACGGCGGGAAGAGTATCCGAAGCCCGGGAAGCCGGTCTACCATCACGCGACGATGCTGGAAGACCTTCGGCGGAGGGATTTTACGGCCAATGCGATGGCGATTTCTCTGAATGAGGGTTCATACGGTCTGCTTCTGGATCCGATGAACGGAATCGCGGATATCGAGAATCGGTATATCCGATTGGTGAGCAGCTACGGGTTTATTGAGGATCCTTCGCGTCTGGTTCGGGCGATACGCTTAGCGGCGCGCACGGGCTGGGAGATGGACGAGCGGACGCGGGCTCGGTACGAAAATGCGAAAGAAGAGGGAGTGATCCAGTTTCTTTCGCCCTTTCTGAGAGGGTATGAGCTGGAAGAGATCGGCCACGAGGAAGACGCGCTGAAGGCGTTGCGAGCTCTTGAGGCGGAGGGCTGGATGGAGCACCTTTTTCCCAGTTGGACGAGCGCGAAGGCGGACGTGGCTGGGCTGGGGATGTTGCATCAACTTTACGTGCGGTTCCTGATGCAAGGGGTGCATCCAGACCTTTCGGCAGCGCAGATGCGGCTATTGACGGCGAAGATGTCGCCAAAGGAACTGGCGGGGATGAAGAAGATGCTGCCATGCCCGGGATTTGTGGAGCAATGGGAGCATCTGGATGAGGCGGCGAAGGAATTTGGGTCAAAGCTGACGGCCAAAGAGATGACGATGCCGTCGGAGACGTGGAAGCTGATCGCGAATTACCAGCCGGAGCCAGTATTGTGGCTGGCCTATACGAGCAAGAACAGTGCGGTGCAGGCCAAGTTTCACAATTTCTTTGAGGTGTGGCCAGGAGCGCGGCAGAAGATTCCGACGCAACTGATGGCGGAGATGCGGATTTCTGCGGAATTGCCAAAGTACGGGCATCTGCTGAATGAGCTTTTCTTTGCGCTGATTGACGGCAAACTGGAGACCGAGGAGGCGATGCGAGCTTTCCTTGGGCCGTATTCGCCGCCGGCGCCGCCGCCGGTGGTGACGATTCGCCGGCCGCGGAAGAGCAAGGCGGAGGTGCGAGCGCGGCTGCTGCAGGAAGAAGAGGAAGAGGGAACCGGCCCCGGTGCTGAGGACGAAGAAGAGGATCGGGAACGCGACGAAAGGGAGCTGGAAGGCGAAGAGCACGAGGAGGAGTTCGAAGAGGGCGAAGAAGGGCAGGAAATGGTGAAGCCTTTGAAGTCGGTCAAGGCTGCGAAAGCAGTGAAGGCGGCCAAGACGTCAAAGGCAGGGAAGGCGGTCGGGAAAGAGCCCGCCAAGAAGGAAGAAAAGGTGGCGGTGACGACCGCGCAGGCAGCGGCGGCCGGAAAGGCGGTTCCAGCGAAGGCTGTCGTGAAGAAACCGGAGGCCGTGAAACCCGTGCCCAAGAAAGAAGCGGCGAAGGCAAAACCGGAAGGTGCGCGGAAACCGGCGGCCAAAGTCCCTGCAAAGCCAGCCAAAGCGGTGAAGAAAGAAAAGGCCGCGCCAGCGAAACCCGCGACCAAGAAGCCGGCGGCAAAGGCGGCGAAACCCGCGGCCAAGAAGCCGGCTGCGACAAAGCCAGCCGTTAAGAAATCCCCGGCAAAGCCATCGGCGAAAGCTGCGGCGAAGAAGAGTGTCGTGGTAAAGAAGCAGGCGCCGAGGCCGGCGGCGAAGAAGCCCGCGCCGAAGCCGGCGGCGGGCAAAAAGAAGCGGTAGCGACCAGGTTGCAGGGAGATGGCGCCCGTGCCGGAGAAGCCCGGTCTCGGGCGTTTTCTTTTTTGGGGCGGCGGCTTGGCGGTGGTTACCGGGGGAATCGGATTCGCGATGCGGAAATTGTGGCCGACGTGATAGATTCAGGGGCACTATTACTGAGAGAGGTTTCGATGAGAGTTCCATTCAGCCGTCTGGTTGCCGTTGGACTGTTTTTGTTGCTTCCGTTTGCGAGCGCGGGTGCGGCTTTGGCGGCCGCTCCAGTACCTGCTGCCTACGCCAAGCTGCTGGCGGGCGCATATATGTTCAAGAAGGACGGGTGGACCTACGTCCATCTGCAAGGAACGCCGGAAGAGATAGGCTTTCAGCACGGTTACCTGCTTGCGCCGCAGATTGAGGATTTTTATCGCGTGCTGAAGGTGGAGAGCGAGCACAATACACCGGGGTATGACTGGGCGTTCTATCGCAAGACGGCGAAGGATATGTTCTGGCCGCACATTAACGCGGAGTATCGGGCGGAGCTAAAGGGAATTGCCGAGGGGGTGCAGGCGCGCGGCGGAGATCTGGATGTGTGGGATATTGTGGCGCTGAATGGACAGATGGAGATTTCGGAGTATTACATTCCGTGGCTCGAACACCAGAAGGATAAGAGCAAGCCAAAGGTGTCGGAGGCCCCGGGCAATTGCAGTGCGTTTGTTGCGACAGGAGCTTGGACCAAGAATCACCAGATTGTGATTGCGCACAACAACTGGTCGAACTATGCAGACGGAGAGCGGTGGACGATTATCTTTGACATCCAGCCGGAGCACGGGTATCGGATTCTGATGGATGGCGCTCCTGGTTTTATCACCAGCAACGACGACTTTGGGGAGAACAGCGCCGGGCTGATGATTACGGAGACGACGATTTCAGGATTTTTCGGATGGAATTCGAACGGGATACCGGAGTTTGTGCGGTCGCGGGAAGCGATGCAGTACGCCAGCAGCATTGACCAGTACGCGAAGATCATGGAGACGGACAACAACGGCGGGTATGCGAACGATTGGCTGCTGGGGAATCGCAAGACGGGCGAAATCGGTTACCTGGAGCTGGGGTTGACGCACTGGAAGCTGTGGAAGAAGAAGAACGGGTACTTTGTGAGCTCGAATTTTCCGCGGCTGAAGGCGCTGATCAAGGATGAGACGGTAGGCTACAACCCGAAGGACATGAGTTCGTCTCCAAATGCGCGACATGTGCGGTGGCTGCAGTTGATGAAGGAATATAAGGGGCGGATCGATGTGCAGCTGGCGGAAAAGTTTCTGGGCGATCACTACGATACGTGGCTGAAGAAGATCGATCCGGACCAGCGAACGCTTTGCGGGCATATCGATAATTCACCCCAGGGAGTGCCTGTGTGGCACGACGGGCCATACACGCCGGAGGGAGCGGTGAGCGGCAAGGTGACCGACAGTGCAATGGCGGCCAAGATGGAGTTGGTGGCGCGGGCGGGGCATCCTTGCGGGGAAAACTTCTACGTGAAGCCGTTTTTGAAGGCGCATCCGCAGTTTGACTGGGAGAAGCCCATTTTGCGGAACATGATTGCGTACCCGTGGACGGAATTCAAGTCGGGCGAGAAGTCGGTGCAGTAGCTAGCAGAACGGGGGCCATGTGATGATCGAGAGGGCCTCCGTTCGTTGTGCTGTTGAATTTGGTTTAGCTGGCGGGATTGCCTTCGATGATTCCTCGTCCGCCGGTGCCAAGATAGACGCGGCCAAAGACGCGGGAATCACCGGTGATGATGTTGTAGCTGCCGTACTGGTGTGCGAAATCATTGATCTGGGTCCAGCTTTGCCCTTCGTCGGTGGAGCGATAGATGCACTCGCTGGCGATGGTGGTGGCATCTGCGGGGCTCTGACTGCAGGAAGCGTCGCCGGAGACCTGGCCGATCATGTAGAGCGCGGGATAGCTGGCTCCCGTGGCGGCCATGCCGAAGCCGAGGCCGTAGCCAGCCGAGATGCCATTGAGGGCCGAGAAGGTGGAGCCGCCATCGGTTGAGTGATAGAGGCCGTTGTTGGAGGTGAGCCAGAGGTCGCCCTGGGCGGCTGGAGAGGCTTCCAGCGCGATATCTGAGTTGTTTTGGGTGGAGGCGACGGCGAAGGTGCGGCCAGCGTCTGTACTGACATAAAGAGTGCTTTGGCCGGAGGATGGGTCGTTGGGCGCGAACAGGTAGAAGGTTTTGGGGTTGACGCGGTCTGAGACCACCTGAATCTGCGAACCGGGGGAGTTTTCGGTGGGGCCTCCGGTGGAGGCGGTCCAGGTTGCGCCATTGTTGGTGGAGTAGTAGGCGACCGAGCCATTGTCTGCGGGCATCCAGACGATGGTGGAGCCGTCGGCAGAGATGGCGACGGTGCCCTGGCCGAGGGTGACGCCGGGGGGTACGGAAGCAAAGGGGCTCCAGGTGATGCCGCCATCTGTAGAAACGGCCCCGGCGGGTTTTTGGTTGGGGGCGTACCCGATGACGCCGACACGGACGATATCGAGGGGGGCATTCTGGGCGAAGTCGATGCTGGTACCGGTGGTGAGGATGGGGTTGGAGTCCATGCCCTGGGGCGGGGACTGGGTGAGGGTGGTGTGGGTGAAACCGCCGAGATCGCCCATGACGCTAAGCAGGTTGGCTGGGCCTGACGGTGGACTGATAAGGCCGAGGATGACGGTTTCTTCTATGCCCTGGGCGCCAATGCTCCAGTTCGTGGCGTTGGCCGCGTTGACCTGGGTTGTGCTGGTGGGTGCGCCGTCGGCGGAGAGCAGGTTGGTAGTTTGCCAGATGGTTTGGCCGTCGCCGTACATGGCGTGGTTGGAGTTGAAGGGATCGATAGCGATGTGATTGAGCCAGTTTCCTGGGCCGGGTGAGGCCGCCCCAAAGTTGACCCAGGGCGAGAGGGATGAATCACGAACGGCATTGGCGTCGATGCTGAGCCAGGTTCTGCCGCCGTCTGTAGAGCGGAAGATATCGTCGCCCGGCGGCGGGTAATAGCGATCGAGGGTGGTGACCATGATGGTGGAAGGATTGCTGGGGTCGATGGCGACGGAGCTGAAGCCGTAGCTGCCGGCGGCGTCGCCGGCAGCGGGGGGCGTGATGTTGGTCCAAGTGCCTTTAGGGTTTGTGGAGGTGGGTAGGGTGTACTTCCAGACGGCTCCGGCGGTGACCCCGTTGGGGCCAATGCTGGTGCAGTTGGAGGTGCAGCCCGAGTCGAGCCCGTAGGTGATGTAGAGGATGCCGTTGGTGGTATCGAGGGCGCTGAAGTTGGGATACATTCCGGTGGGTTGACCAGGGACGGCTGAGAAGGTTTGGCCGCCATCGGTGGAGAGATAGAGGCCGGTGGTGGGATCCGAGACTCCAACGTAGACGGTGGCCGTGTCGCCGTTGGAGGCGGTGCCGCTTGCGGGGAGAAAATCCTCAAAGATAACGCCCGCGCCGGGGTCGTTGGGGGTGCCGGTGACGGAGGCGGTGTTGCCGGCGGGAGGCGCGATGGGAAAGCTGGAGACCTCAGACCATGTGGAGCCGAAGTCGTTGGATTGCCAGAGACCGTTAAGGCGGGTGCCGAAATAAATGTGGGCGTCGTTGTCGGGATCAACAGAGAGGCGCTCGCCGGCGAAGCGGCCGTTGTCATTGCTGCCGTTGCGGAAAGGCAATGGGACGGTGGTGAAGGATTTGCCCATATTGTCAGAGACGAGGATTGCGCCGTCGGGCGCCCAAGTCTCGGAGTATTCGCCGACGGCGAGATAGAGGCGGTCGGCGTCAACGGGGTCCATTCCGATGCTCTCGACACCGATGTTGAATCCATTGGTACGGCCGGTGAAGTCGGTGAGTGGGGTCCACTGGGAATCGCCCCCTGACACGTCGTCCCAGCGATAGGCGCCGCCGACATCAGTGCGAGCGTACATGAGGCCCTTCTGGGCGGGATCGAAGAATACACCGTCCACGAAGCCACCGCCGGTGATGGTGACATTCTTGAAGGTGTAGGCAGCTGTGGATACGGTGACCGTGTAGGTGGCGGAGGTGACTGCGCTGCTGACGCCGTTGGCGATGGCGATGGCGTTGAGGGTGGTGGTTCCAGAACCGATGATGACAGGGCCGGAGTAAGCGGGGGAAGAGGCCGTGGGAGTGGATCCGTCAGTGGTGTAGTAGAGGGATGCGCCGGAGGTTGTGTCAGTAATGGTGACGGATTGCGCAGATGTATAGGTGCCGCCGGGAACCGAGAAGGCCGGGGCGGCGACGGCAGTTGCCGGGGTGATGGTGTAGGTTGCGCCGGCTACCTGGCTGTTGGTGTATCCACTGGCGGCGGCGATGGCCTGGAGCGTGGTGGTATTCGCGACCTGGATGGCGGAAGTGTATTTTGTGGAGCTGGTGGTGGGGGTAGATCCGTCGGTTGTGAAGTAAATGGCGGCACCGGCGGTTGAGTCTGCGATGGAGACCGACTGCGCGGAGGTGTAGGAGCCAGCGGAGGGCGAGAAAACGGGAGTTGCGGCCACAGGCGGGGCCGAGACAGAATGCGTGGCCGAACCGGCGCAGCCGAATAGAAGCAGGGTAGCGATGGAAAGTAGTGAGAGACTGGCGGAACGGGACACGTTGCCTCCTGAGCGAGGGAATGCAAACGTTCATCAACGTAGCACTGGTGATGTGTGGCAGGAAAGCTAAAAAAATCGGTTTTCTAAGAGGGAAAATGTGCTGGTTTGGATGGGGACGGCGCCGATGGAGGAAGATGTGGACGGGCGGCGCGGCGCGGTTCCATTATTCTGAGGCAGGGGACGAATCTTGGCACAATTTGCAGAACCGATGGCGCGGCTGATTGAGGAACTGCGCAAGCTTCCGGGGGTTGGTACGAAGAGCGCGCAACGGATGGCGTTCCATATTCTGCGAGGGAGCGAGGCGGATGCCGAGGCGTTGGCCGACGCGGTGCGCGAGCTGAAGGCCCAGCTAAGGCTGTGCGCGGTGTGCAACAACATCACGGACGTGGATCCGTGCGTGTACTGCGCGAGCGCGACGCGCAACCAGCGGCTGGTATGCGTGGTGGAGGAGCCGACGAACATTGCGAGCGTGGAGAAGTCGCGTGGCTATAACGGCGTGTACCACGTGCTGCATGGGACGCTTTCTCCGCTGCACGGGGTGGGGCCGGAGCAGTTGCGGACTGGGAACCTGTTGGCGCGGGTGGAGCGGGGCGATGTGGATGAGGTGATCCTGGCGACTTCGCCGACCGTGGAGGGCGAGGCGACGGCGGCATACCTTGCGGATCTGCTTCGTCCGCTGAAGGCGAGGATTACACGGATTGCGACGGGTGTGCCTGCGGGCAGCGATATTGAGTATGCCGACGAGGTGACGATGACGCGGGCGATGGAAGGCAGAAGGGAAGTTTAGCCGGATGACGACCTACATTGCTTTGCTGCGGGCGGTGAACCTGGGGCCGACGAACAAGCTGCCGATGGGGGTGCTGAAGGCGACGTGCGAGCGATTGGGGTTCGGCGAGGTAACCACTTATCTGGCGAGCGGGAATGTGGTGTTCCGGTCGGCGGACAAGGAGGCGCAGGTGAAACAGGCGCTGGAGGGCGCACTGGCGGAGTATGCGGGCAAGCCTGTGGGGGTGGTGGTGAGGACGGCAAAAGAGATGGAGATGGTGCTCAAAGGGAATCCGTTTCCGCAGATGGCGGGGAACAAGACGGTGGCGATATTTCTGGATGATGCGCCGGCGTGCGATGCACTCAATTCGGTTACAAATCGAGGGCGTGAAGATCTGCGGGTGGGGCGCAGGGAGATTTACGTCTACTATGCGGATGGGATTGGCGAGGCGAAGCTGAAGATTCCGGCTGCGAAGCAGGGCACGGCGCGCAATATGAACACGATTGCGAAACTGGCGGAACTTGCCGGGAGTGGTCGTCCAGTCGAGCGCGCGTGACGGCGGGGAGTTGCCCTGGCATCTTTTGGTTTGGCGCGTCGGTACTCATGAGATGACGGTCTAGAGTGGATTATTTGCTGGATTTGAGCATTTGTTCGGCGTGTTTGCGCGAGGTTTCAGTGACGGTGGCGCCGGAGAGCATGCGGGCGATTTCCTCGGCGCGTTCAGCGGTGGAGAGGGCGCGAATAGAGGTTTTTGTGCGGCCCTGTTTTTCCTGTTTGTTGATGAGGAAGTGCTGATCGGCGAAGGCAGCGATTTGAGGCAGATGGGTGACGCAGAGCACCTGCTGCGCTTGTGAGAGCGCCTTGAGCTTTTGGCCGACGGCTTCGGCGGCACGGCCTCCGATGCCGATGTCGATTTCGTCGAAGACGAGGGTTCGTGGGACCTGGGTTTTCTTTCTGGCGGCGCGATTGGCGCCCTCCTCGACGCTGACCTTGAGGGCGAGCAGGACGCGGGACATTTCGCCCCCGGAGGCGATCTGGTCGAGGGGCTTGAGTGGCTCGCCGGCATTGGTGGCGATGAGGCACTCGACGGTGTCCCAGCCGTGTGCGGTCCAGTTGGAGGGATCTTCGCCGGGGGTAACGGTAAGCTGGAAACGGGCCTTCATGGCGAGGTCGTTGATCTGGGCGACGGCAAGTTTTTCGAGGGCAGTGGCGGCTCTGCGGCGCTCGGCTGAGAGTGAGCCGGCGGCGGAGCGGAAACCTTGTTCAGCGCGGGCGAGCTGTGCGCGAAGGTCTTTAAGGGTTTCGTCGCGGTTCTCGATTTCGGCGAGTTTCTGGGCGACATCTTCGCCATAGGCGACGACTTGAGAGAGAGTTGGGCCGTACTTGCGCTTGAGACGGTCGAGGATGGCGAGGCGGTCTTCGATTTCGGCGAGGCGGTCGGGTGAGGCATTGATGCCGTCGGCATAGTGGCGGACGGTTTCGGCGACGTCCTCGACGAGGGCGCGGGCGGTGGCGAGCTGCT
>CAZWSD010000099.1:0-9506 GCA_964636535.1 uncultured Acidobacterium sp.
GTTGGTGAAGGTGCCGTTGCCGTTGTTGCGGTAAAGGGCGCCGCGGGCCAATTGCCCCTTGAGTGCCATGTCGACGTTGGGGGCGTTGGTGAAGTAGATGCTGTCCCACCCACTGTCGTTGTAGTCGATGACGGCGACGCCGCCGCTCATGGATTCGGCGATGTATTTGTCATCTGGCGAAGAGAGATGGTCGAAGTTGATGCCGGTGGACTTGGTGATGTCGACGAGGCGGATGTCAGGTGGGACCGGGGCAGGGGGTTTTGCGTGGGCGGGGGACTGTGCGCGCGTAGCCGAGCCGCTGAGCAGGAAGACAACGGCTGCGAGGCTGGCGAGCGGCAGCAAGGCTCCGCGCAGGCGGCGGGAACGACTCATGGGCGATGGTCCTCGATGCAGAAGCTACTGCCCACCCATGCCTCCGTCAGGCTCTTGGGACTGCTGGTGCATTTTTTTGTAGATGGCGGAGAGCTTGCTTTTGAGTTGGCGCAGGCGCTGGAAGATTTCCAGCTGCTTGCGGGCGTCCTGTTGGCGGCCCTGTTGGCGGTCGAGGGTGGCGAGGCGGAAGTGCGCGGAGGCGTTAGAGGGGTTGAGCTGGACGGCCTTCTCGAGAATGGGCAGCGCCTGGCTGGGTAGGTTCATGCCGATGAGAGTTTTGGCGAGTCCGAAGTTGGCTTCAGAATCGGAGGGGTCGATTTTGAGGGCGCGGTCGAAGTAGGATTTGGCGTGTTTGAAGTTGCCTTGGACGAGGGCCATGTCGCCGAGTGCGACGAGCGAGGGTTCGTCAAAGGGGTTGGCTTTGAGGGCGGCGTGGAAGATGGATGCGGCCTCAGCCTGCTGCTTGACGTCGTTGGCGTTGCGCAGGAGCTCGGCGAGCTCGAAGTCGGCGCCTGGGAGATTGGGGTCGATGGCAAGAGCCTTTCGGTACTCGGCGATAGCGGCCTCGTTCTGGTACTGCATGGCGTCTTCGTGAGCAATCACGGCGTGCATCTGCGCGGAGTTTGGTGCGACAAGCGAGAGGCTGAGCATGGATTGGCCGGCAAGATCGGAGTAGAGACGGTAGGCGATGTAGATGAGTTGGGGGTTTTCCGGCGATTGGTTTTGCAGAACGGAGATGACCTGCGCGGCCTCTTCGAGATGACCGGTGATGCGATAGACATGGACGAGCGCGAGGCCCACCTGCATTTTGATATGGGGATCTTTGAGCGCGGAGAAGGAGGCGATGAGGTTCTTTTGGGCGGAGGGGAGATCGCCGGTGCGATCCTCGCTGAGACCGAGCAGGGCCTGGATGCGGGTGAGGCCGGGATGGAGGCGGAGCGCGGTGCGCAGGGCGGGGGCGGCCTGGGAATATTGGCCACGGAAAAAGAGGAGCACGCCGAGATTGGCCTGGGCTTCGACGTTATTGGGGTCGAGGCGGACGACCGCCTGCAATTGGGGGATGGCGAGATCGGGCCGCTTTTCGCGGAGGTACGCTTCGGCCTTGTGACTGTGTTCGGCGATCTGGGCGGCCGTGGTGGGGGCCGAACGGGTCTGATGGCCGGTTGATTGCGCAGAGGCGCAAGGAGAGACAAGAAGGACGGCAATCAGGAGTGACTTTAGCGGGGACATTGCTTCACTTGAGTTTCACAATACTTGCTTTGAGTAGACAAGGGAAAAAAGAAGAGACGGTGGTGGGACCACCGTCTCTGGAGGTGATTAGACATCAGGAGTTAGAAGGAGATGCGCCCGTAGAGCTCGAGGGCGCGACCGCCGACGGTAACGCCGGTGATTTGAGCCGACTGCCCCTGGCCAATGGCATTGTTACCCGGCTGGCCAAAGCTGGGGTGGTTGAGCACGTTGGTTGCGTTTGCCCGCAGTTCGAAGTTGACGTTGCGAGACGGCCAGAGGGCGAAGGTTTTGCCGAGCGTCATATTGAGTTCGGAGAGACCCGGGCCGTACACAATGTTCCTGCGGAAGTTGCCGTAGGTATACGGGGCCGGCACAGCGAAGGCCTTCAAGTTGTACCACTCGTTGAGGCGCTGCTTGGTGCTGCCCGGGAGATGGTAGTTGCCAACGAGGTTGGCGAACTGGGTGTATCCGCCGGACTGGTTGTTGGAAGAGTTGTTGTTGCCGGTGGTGATGCTGAGCGGATTCCCACCCTGCATGACGAAGGTGAAGGCTGTCTGCCAGCCGCCGACCGCTTCGTCGAGCCACTGGCCCTTGTTGAGGAACATCCGGCCCTTGCCAAAGGGGAGGTCGTAGACCACTTCTCCCTTGAACATATTGCGGATGTCGAAGTTAGAGTTGCTGTAATTGGCGGAAGGATCGTAGGCATTCTGATAGTTCTGCCAGCCGCCGCGGCTTCCCCAGCCGGAGGAATCCTGGTCATCGAGGAAGTGCGACCAGGTGTAGTTGACTTCAAACTGCAGGCCGTTGTTCATGCGCTTGGTCAGCATGGTCTGCAGGGCGTTGTAGTTGGAGACAGCGTTGTTGGTGCTGCCGTTGATTTGCTGGAAGATGGGATACGGTTGATCGGCCAGATCGTTGGGACCGAGTTTACCTTCCGGCACCTGGTTGATATCGACGGGGAAGTTGAGGTTTTCGCCGTGGTTGCCAACATAGGCAATCTGGGCAGAATAGTCGAGGCCGAACTGATGCTGGATGGCCAGCGTCCACTGGTAATTGGTGGGCACGGGGGTGTGGTACTGGTTGTAGCTGACGCTCTGGCCGTTACGCGCGGCGGCAGAGGTTGGAGCGGTGAGGTAGTGCGACGCCAGGCTGGTGCCGTTGTAGCCGGAAACGCCGCAACCTGGATCTGCGGTATCGGGCGACTGGCCATTCGAGTCCAGCTGGACGACGGGGCAGATGCCGTTGGTGGTATCGCCGTAGTTGCCGCTGCTGCCGAATGCGTTGCCCATGCCTGCGCCGTAGGTGTCTTCTGACCATCCGGAGGCGAAGAGACCAAAGCCGCCGCGGATGACCGTGTTTTCCATGGGTTGGTAGCTGAAGCCCAGGCGGGGCAGGAAGATGTTCCACTTGGGGTGCTGCAGCTGGGTGCGGCCATTGGCGTGGCTGAAGGCATACCACATAGCGCCGGGCTGGCCGTTGGCCGGGTTGATGACACTGGGATCAAAGACCGTCTCGTTCCCATGTATCTCTGACCAGCCGGTCTCACCCTCCCAGCGCAGTCCGAGATTGATGGTTAGGTTGGGCTTCATCTTCCAGTCGTCCTGAACAAAGAGCTGAGGGCTCTTCCAGCGGCCGCCGTATTCCGGGGTGACGCTTGCGCCCCAGCTGTTGGTTTGACCAAGGAGGAAGTCTGCATAGGAGAATCCGTCATAGGCGACCGTGGCCGCTCCGCCGGCAGAGGTGTAGTCGCCGTTGTAATTGACGCTGCCTGCATTGATGTTGCCCCAGGCGGTGGAGTCGGCGCGGTTGATGAGGAATTCGCCGCCGAAGTGCAGGACATGGCGACCATGGATGATGGTGACTACGTCGGAAGGATCAAAGACGAATTCCTTGTAGACCGCATTGGACGAGGAGCCCAAGCCGTAGAAGTTGCTGATGCCTACATTGGGGAAGTTATCCGCCTTGGCAAACTGCCAGCCCAACTTGCCGGGGAAGCCCTGGTTGATGGTATAGGGCTGGAAGAAATTGAGCTGATCGGTGTAGCCGAAGTTGGCCTGGTTGATCAGATTGGCGCTGAAGGTCCAGACGTCTGAGATTTCGGCGTTATTATTGTCGACGTCGCCGGATTGGCAGTTGATGGGACAAATACCCTGATTGAGGTATGTGGCCGGATTATCTGACTGGGTATCGGACATGGTGAGTCGATTATTGGGGGTGATATCCCAGTCCAGGCGCCCGAAGTACTTGTTGTAAGGATTCTTGCTGGGTACGTTGTAGAAGTAGTTGTTCTGGGCGTAGCCGCTGGAGATTTGGCCGGTGGTATTGGCCTTTGGATAGTAGGCCTGGATTTTCTGCGCCACCGAGCTCATCATGCTGGTGGGAATCGCGTTGCTACCGTACTCGGAGATGAAGGTTTTGCGCTCCACGCAGGGGGCCGGAACCGTCAACGAACCATTAGGATACTGTGAACCGGTGTAGGTGCAGGAGCCGGTGTTCACGATGGTCTGAGTGGTGGGGTCATAGAGGGTGGGCAGGCCGGGAGCGGTAAAGTTGCCGGCCATCATGGCAGGAGTGGGCACGGTGATGAAACCGTTGGATGCGCCGCCGTTGTCGATGGTCTTGTCGTAGTCAAAGTAGAAATACGCGTGGTGAGGGACGATAGGCCCGCTGACCGAGAAGCCGAAGTTGTTGTAGCGAAGGAATGGAACCGAGGCTTTCTGGCCGAAGGCATAAGGGGCGGCATCGAGGGCGTTGTTCTGGAAGTACTCATAACCGACGCCGTGAAAATGCTCCGAGCCGCCCTTGGTGATCTGGTTGTAGACGATGTCTCCCAGGCCATACTGCGCGGAGAAGGCCGAGGCGGCGACTTTGACCTCGGAGGTGGTCTCGAAAATCGTCACGTTCGAGTTAGAACTCATGGGGAGGGTGGTGGTGGCGCCGTCCTGCAGCATGGTTGCGTAAGGCAAATTTCCGTTGACGGAGACTGCTCCGGCGCCGGGGGTATTGGCGGTGCTGGCATTTTCCGGCGTTCCGGCAGCGCCGGGCTGCAGCCAGATGAAGTTTTCCCAGTCGGCCTGGCCAACCTGGGGCAACTTCGCCATGGTCTTGGCGGTGAGGGTGTCGGTCTGGGCGCCGTCGCTGGTGTTGAGCAGGGGCACGTTGGTGGTGACGATGATCTTCTGGGTGGTGGAGCCGACGGAGAGAGCTGCGTTGAGGGTCGTTGTTCCGACCGAGAGGGTGATGGGCCCGCGAACGAGGGTCTTGAACCCGGTCTTCGAGAAGGTCACGAGGTAGTCGTCGGCGACGATGGCGCCGGTGTCATAAACGCCGGCGTTGTTGGTCATGTAGGTGTGTGTGATGTCCTTGGAGACGTCCTTGACGGTGACCGTTACACCGGGAATCACGGCGCCGGTGGGGTCGGTTACCGTACCAGTGAGGTCACCGGAGTTTATGCTTTGCGCGTAGCCGAGGACGCCGGACATGAGCGCGGCGATCGCAAGGCTGGTGCGAACAAATTTCCACATAGCTTTCCTCCTAAAACAATCCGTACTGCCGCCCATGTTGCCTGCTGTGCGGCGCAGGCTATTTGCGCCGGGAAGCTCCCGGCTCTTCTTCTTTGGACAGGCGTTAACTTAGATCACAGCGGGATGGAGCCCCCGGAAAAACGGCAATATCCAGAAAATCAGGCGTAATTCTCTTGTTTGCGCAGACAACCGATTGTCTGCAATGGCAAATGGAGCCCTTTCCAGGGCCGCGATAGATCACACCAAACCATGGAAGGGATTGTCAAGTGGAAATTATTCGGGCAGTTTGACTAGGCAAAGCGTTTGTCTGTGATTGTTTGTAATTGAGAGGAATAAATCGCTTTTGTGGGGTCAAAAGAATGAATATCTGCGATCGACGGAAATTTTTGAATCTGGCGGCGGGCTCGACGGCGGCCGGCGCCGGTTCCTGAGCTGGCAGCGAAAGCGTAAGCTTGGGGCATGCGGGTACTTGTCATCGAGGATGAGCCACGGGTGGCGCAGAACATTGCGGCGGCCATGCGCGAGGGTCCGGGATGGGCCGTGGACGTGGCCAACAACGGTCTGGATGGACGCGAACTTTGCCAACAGGCCGACTACGACCTGGTGGTGCTGGACCTGATGCTGCCGGGGCTGGACGGAGCGGGGGTGCTGAGGGGAATTCGCGCCAAGGGCGCAGGCACGCCGGTGCTGGTGCTGACGGCGGTTGCGGAGAAGTCGTCAGTAGTGAAGCTGCTAAACGCCGGCGCGGACGATTACCTGGCGAAGCCGTTTGACCTGGGCGAATTGCTGGCGCGGGCCAAGGCGCTGATCCGACGGGGGAAGGGCGTGAGCCATCCGGTGATCCGCATCGGCAACCTGGTCCTTGACACGGTGGAAAAAACGGTGAAACTGAAGGACGCGCCAGTGGAGGTGTCGCCGACGGAGTATCGCGTGCTGGAGTTTCTGGGACACCGGCCGGGGACGATCATTTCCAAACAAAACTTGTTGGAACACCTTTATGACTACAACTGGGAGCACCACTCGAATGTGATAGAAGCGCACGTGTCGAACCTGCGCCGCAAACTGGCCGGCGCGGGGGATGACCCGTGGATCGAGACTTTGCGCGGCAGGGGCTACCGTCTGGTAACAGAAGATCGCAGTCGCAAGCCATGAAGAGGTATTCGCTTCGCCGCAGATTGCTGGCAGTGGTGCTGGCGCTGGAGATTGCGCTGGCGCTGGGGATCTCGTTCGCGACGCTGTTCTTTACGCGGCATGAGCAGGTGCGCGCGTTTGATCTCCGTCTGCAGGGGCGGGCGGACTCACTGCTGGGGGCGGTGCAGGATTCAGAAGACGCTGCCGACAATCTGAAGCTCGATCCGAGGGCCCTGGACCTTGGGCACCACGATTTATGGATGGTACAGGGCGAGGGCAGGCGTGTGATCGCAAGATCATTCAACTGGGAGGCGGCCGATATGGGGGCGTTTCAAGGGCGTCGCCCGCATACATTCCGGATTGACGGGTCCTATTACAGGGGGATGGTCATGCACGGCATCCGGGTGGTGGATGCCGGCGACACGGGGAATGGGATCAAACGTCCGGTGACGATTTTCTATGCGGCCTCGCTGCACCATGTGCATGAAGCGCTGGTGGATGCGAGCCAGTTTCTGCTGCTGGCGAATGGCGTGCTGCTACTGGCAACGGGATCGCTGCTGATCTTGTTTTTGCGGCGGGGGCTGGCGCCGCTGGACCATTTGAACCGCGCGGCTTCGAAGCTTGATCCGGAGCAGCCGCTGTTCCGGACGCCGCCGGACGTGGCCGTGGTGGAAGAGTTGCAGGCGCTGGCCGGCACGCTGGAATCTGCAACAAAGCGGCTGGATGAGAGCTTCAAGCAGCAGCAGATGTTTCTGCACAACGCGGCGCATGAGCTGAAGACGGCGGTGACGATTGTGAAATCGTCATTGCAACTGCTGGCCTCGCGCCCGCGCACCCCGGCGGAGTACAAGGAGGGGCTTGCCGGATGCCTGGCGGACTCGGACCGGATGGGGGAGCTGGTGCAGAGCATGCTGCTGCTGGCGAGGCTGGAGCAGAATGCGGTTCCAGCCGAGGCGGCGTGCGACCTGAGCGACGTGGTGCAGGAAGTGGCGACACAACTGGCGACGACGGCGGAGGGCCGCGGCGTGGAAGTGAAGCTGGACACTGGCGGCGAGGCATGGGCGCCGCTGGAGTATGATGCGGCGGCGACCTTGATTTCCAATCTGATGATAAACGCCCTGCAGCATTCCCCGGGGGGAACGGAGTTGCGTGTGACGACACGCACCGAGGGAGCCGAGGCGGCGCTGGTAGTGAAGGATCAAGGCGAGGGAATCCTTCCCGAGGATCAGCCGCACGTGTTTGAGCGATTTTACCGGGGGGACAGCTCGCGGGCGCGGACGACGGGCGGGACAGGGCTGGGGCTTGCGATCTGCAAGGCGATTGCGGAGTCGTGCGGCGGGAACATTACGCTGACGAGCAGCCCGGGCAAGGGCACGCGCGTGGTAGTGAAACTGCCACGGCTACAGATAGAGAACCCAAAAGCGGAGCAGGCTAAGGCTCGCCCGGCGATGGAGCAGCGGTAGATCGAAGCGGGAGAGCGTCAGCCCTGGGCGTCCTTGTACTCTTCGTGCCAAGCCATCTGGATGGCTTCCAGCTTGCCCTCGCTGGATTTGGCGGGATCGTCGGCGAAACCGGGCAGTTCGGTGACGTACCTGTGGAGATCCGTGAAGCGCACGGTGAGCGGGTCGAGATTGGGAAACTTTTCCTGCAACTGGATGCCGATTTCCTCGGCGTCGTTCCAGGTGATTTCTTGCGGCATGGGATTGCTCCAGGATAATTGTAATCGTTGCAGTGCTATTTGCCGTCGGTGGCGGCGGCCAACGGTTTGCCTTCCTGCACATAGTTGCGATTCCACTTGGGAATTTCGACGACGTAGACGCCTGGACCGGTGATGACGGCCTGGCAGCCGAGGCGCGAGTTGAGCTGCAGGTCGGCGGCCATGTCAAGCCGGTCCAACTCATCGTCGTCGGCTTCGCTGATTCGCTGATCGCCTTCCCTGACCCAGATGTGACAAGTGGTGCAGGCGCAGGCGCCTCCGCAGGCATGATCGAGGAAGATGCCATGGTTTTCGGCGACATCGAGGAACGACATGGGCTTGCCGTGATGGTCATAGGGCATGGTGCCGTATTCGAATTCGACGGTGCGGCCCTCCGGCAAAAAGGTGACGCGCACCATGTTGGGAGCAGGCGGCTTGCTGAGGTCAATGCTTTGTTGATTTTCTGCGTTGGTCATGTTTTGATTCTCTTACTTTTCGTTGATCTCAGCGGGCGCAAAGGGATGCGGCGCGGTGGGGCCGTCGCCGAGGTTTTCTCCGGCAGACTCCATGGTCTGGCCGCGCAGCGCGGTAGAGACGGCGGCATCCATCATGAGTTCGGCAAAATGGGCTGTGGCCTTGTCGAGTGCCTCGGTCGCGGCGCGGATGGCGTTGCGGTCGTCGCCGGAAACGAGGCCGCGCAACTGATTGGCAAGGGTTGTGATCTGCGCGCGTTCCTGCCCGGTCAACTGCTGCCAGGCGGGATGGGTGGGAGCCTTTTCAACGTGCGCGATGAGATTTTCCGCTTGGTTGCGGCCTTCAATCAGCTGGCGCTCGTGGAAATCGTCTTCGGCGTGATCGAAGGACTCGAGAATCATCGACTCGACCTGCTGGTCGGTGAGGCCGTAGGCGGGCTTCACTTCGATCTGGGCCTGCTGTCCGCTGCGCTGCTCTCGCGCCTTGACCTGCAGGATGCCGTTGGCGTCGATGAGGAATTTGACCTCGATGCGCGGCAGGCCGGCAGACATGGGGGGAATACCCTTGAGGTCGAAGCGGGCCAGCGAGCGGCAATCCTTGGCGAGTTCGCGCTCGCCCTGGAGAACGTGGATGGCGACGTTGGTCTGGCCGTCGACGCCGGTGGTGAAGTGCTCTGTGGCCGATGCGGGGATGGTGGAGTTGCGCTGAATGATTTTTGCGACGACGCCACCGAGCGCTTCAATGCCGAGCGAGAGGGGCGTGACGTCGAGCAGCAGCATGTCTTCAATGGCTTTGCTGCCGCCCTCCAGAATTTTGGCCTGCACCGCTGCGCCGAGCGCGACGACTTCATCGGGATTGAGTTCGCGGTGCGGCTTTTTTCCGCGCGCGGCGAGTTCGAAAATGTCTGACGTAAGCTGCCAGACGGCCGGAATGCGTGTGGAGCCGCCGACGAGGACGAGTTCATCAATCTGCCCGGGCTTGATGCCGGCGTCCTTGATGGCGGTGAGGCAGGGCTCGACGGTGCGCGCGAGGATGGGCTGGATAAGCTGGTTGAACTGCTCGCGGGTAATTTCGCGGCG
>CAZWSD010000100.1:0-9473 GCA_964636535.1 uncultured Acidobacterium sp.
GCGTATCGCGAGTATGACGCGGAGTTTGCGGAGCGGTGCCTGACGGCGTCGGAGCGGGCGTGGATATGGGCGATGGCGCATCCGGATGCGGTGTTTGTGAAGAATCCGAAGGGGATTTCGACGGGGACGTATGGGGATCCGCATGACGGAGATGAGTTGAAGTGGGCCAGCGCCGAGCTTTGGCGGACGACGGGCGAGTCGCGATATGAAGATGCCTTGCTGAAAGGGATGCCGGCATGGTTGCAGATCGGCGTGCCGGACTGGGGCAGTGTGGCATCGCTGGCGTGGTGGACGTATGTGCTGGCGGAGCGCGGCGGGAAGCCGGAGGTGGTGGCGAAGATCAAGAAGGCGACGCTGGAGAAGGCGGATGCGCTGGTGGCGCAGAGCCGCGAGAATGGCTATGGGCCGACGCTGGCTGCCAGGGATTATGTGTGGGGATCGAATGGTGTGGCGGGGAACCAGGGACTGCTGTTGATGATGGCCGACCGGTTTCATCCGCAGGGCGGATATCGCAATGCGGCGCTGGCGAATGTGGATTATCTGCTGGGGCGGAACTGCTTTGGGGTATCGTGGGTGACGCAGGTGGGTACGAATCCGTTTCAGCATCCGCACCACAGGCCGAGCGTGGCGGACGGAATTGCCGCGCCGTGGCCGGGGCTGCTTTCAGGCGGACCGAACCGGCATCCGGGCGACCCGACGGCGAAGCAGGTGCCGCAGCAGGCCCCGATGCGGATGTGGGTGGACAAGTGGCAGGCATACAGCATGAATGAGGTTGCGATCAACTGGAATGCTCCGCTGGTGTTTGTGCTGGCTGGGGTGCAGGCGTAGATCCTGCTCGCGGAGCAAAAGAAAAGAGGCGCTGCGAGGGCGCCTCTTTTGCGTTGGATAGGGATGGCGCTAGGCCATGATGTGGAATCCGCTGTCGACGTAGATGACTTCGCCGGTGATGCCGCTGGCGAGGTCGGAGGCGAGGAAGGCAGCGGTGGCGCCGACCTCCGATTGGGTGGTGTTGCGGTGGAGCGGGGAGCGTTCGGCGTGGACCTTGAGCATTTCACTGAGGCCGCCGATGCCGCGCGCGGCGAGAGTCATGATGGGTCCGGCGGAGATGGCGTTGATGCGGATCTCCCGCTTGCCGAGATCGGGGGCGAGATAGCGCACGGTGGCCTCAAGCGCGGCCTTGGCGACGCCCATTACGTTGTAGTGGGGGGCGACTTTTTCCGCGCCGTAATAGGTGAGGGTGATGATGCTGCCGCCATCTGTCATGAGAGCCGAGGCTGGGCGACAGACGGCGATGAGAGAGTAGACGCTGACATCGTGGGCGACGGCGAAGGCTTCGCGAGAGGTAAGCAGGAAATCATTCCTGAGCGCATCGGCAGGCGCGAAGGCGACCGAGTGCACGAGAATGTGGAGTTTGCCATAGCGTGTTTTGAGCGTTGCGAAGAGGTTGTCAATTTGTTCGTCGCTGGAGACGTCACACTGGAAGGCTTCTGCTCCGGGAAGTTCCTGGATGAGGCTTTCGGCCTCGGCGCGCAGGCGTTCATTCTGGTAGCTGATGGCGAGAGTAGCGCCGGCAGCATGCAACTGGTGGGCGATGCCCCAGGCGATGCTGCGCTTGTTTGCGAGCCCGAAGATGACGGCGACGCGCCCGTGAAGATCAATCATGGAATCTCCTTACCTCCAACATTCCAAAGGATACCAGCCAAGGGGCTCAACCTGCGGAGGAAGATTCAAGCTCGATGAGCTGGACGTGGTGAATGGGCTGGTCGAGGAAGCGGCTGCCGAGACGGCGAAACTTCTCGGGCGAATCAGTTGCGAAAAAGCGCGGGGGCGGAGGCGGGGTTGTGCTTTGGGGGATGAGGACCACAGCGGCGACCTGGGCGGCAGTGACTTCAGCCGAGTCAATGACGCGTATGGATGCTGGCATGGCGGCTTGAATTGGCTGGCGCAGGAGGGGGTAGTGGGTGCATCCGAGCAGGAGGGTGTCTGGGTGGAGAGCGGCAGTGCGGGCATGATGGAGCAGCTCAGAGAAATAGATGCGGAGGACCTCGCGGGTGACGGGGTGGTCGATCCAGCCTTCTTCGACGAGTGGGACGAGCAGGGGGCAGGCTTTCTCAATGGCGCGGAGATTTCGTTCGGCACAGGCGGCGGCGTAGGCGTGACTCTCGACGGTGGCGGCGGTGGCGATGACCATGACATCGCCGGAACGGGAGTGGGTCTGGGCGGCATTGGCCCCTGTTTCGACAACTCCGAGGACAGGCACGGGGACGGCGGCGCGGATATCGTCGAGTGCGAGGGCCGAGGCAGTGTTGCAGGCGATGACGAGGTATTCCGCACCCTGCTTGAGGAGGAAATCGGCGGCAGAGACAGCATAGCGGGCGACGGTTTCACGGGATTTTGCGCCGTATGGCAGTCGCGCGGTGTCTCCGAGGTAGAGGAACTGGGCGGAGGGAATATGGCGCAGCAGGGCCTGGAGGACGGTGAGGCCGCCGAAGCCAGAGTCGAAAACGCCGATGCGAAATGGGAGTGAGGGCTGGTGAGTCATGCAGTTACGATTTTGGACCGGGGAGGGTGGTGTTTGCCAAGTATGTTCGCGTGAGGTCAGCATGGCCGGCGAGGGTGGCGCGGGTCTGGCCGTTGACGAGGAAGCGAACCTGGGCAATGGAGGGGATGTTGGAGTGGAGGGTCTGGATGATGGACAGCAGCGTGAGTGTTTCCGGCTCGATGCCGGAGGGTTGTGCCTGGGGAAAGGCCGCGTCGAGGTTGACGACGGCGAGTTGGCGGCCGGGCTGGTCGGGGACGGGCAGAAGGAAGACGCTGTCAACGCCGGCGGCTGCTTTGATGGGGTGCGGCGAGCCGGGGGCGCGCCAACTGTCGATGAGTTGCTGAATGAGGGCGAGGGCGCGTGAGGATTCGCCCTGTGGCAGGGCCATGGTTTGGGAGACGGGATTGAGCAGGCCGGTTTTGTCGTCGGGCAACAGGAGGGTGACGGAGGACTGGGGTTCGTCGGGCGTTTGGTAGAGAGGCAGGCTGCTGGTGAGGGGTGCTTGGAGGCGGTCGTAGGCCTGGCGGTGCAAGTGAATGAGAATGGCGGCCATGACGGCGCAGGCGAGGACCATGAGCAGAAGGAGGGTTTGCCCGATGCGGGAGGCGAGGTTACGGGCGGTCATGGCTGACGGCTCCAGTCCTGCTGCCACTGGAGGATTCCGGCAACGATGGCGTTGAGGACGGTGGATTGGTAGGCAGGGTTATCAACCGATTTAGCGCGGACGAGGTCCGAGGAAGGTTTGGGGGCGAGTTCGATGGCGATGGCCGGGCAGGTGAGGTTGTCGAGGGGCCGGAGGTATGTGCGCCCGACGACGACAGGCACGGAGGTGTGTTCGAAGGCGGCGTCGACGTCGGAGGAGAGACGGATGCTCTGGTTGACGTAGGCGGCTTGCGCGGTGTCCCAGGCAGGAGCGGCGGTTGGCGGCGCGGGCGCAAGCGAAGAGGTGAAGAGATGAATGCCGACGCCAGTGGCGGTGGCGTGGAGGATGATGCAGGCCGCGGCGTGAGCATGGTTGGCGATGCCGGCGCGGGTCGCCATGGGGACGTTGGTATCGGCGGTGCGGGGCATGACGGTGGCAATGCCGTGGGTGAGCAGGAGGGTTCGCAGGCGCCGGGCGAGGGCGAGTGTGACGGATTTTTCGTCGAGGGTGGGCGAGAGTTTTGCGCCGAGGTCGGAGCCGCCGTGGGCTGCGTCGAGGACAACGGTGAAGCGAGAGGAGGGATTGAGGGAGTATGCGGGTTGAGGCGGCGAATGGGAATTAATTACGCGCTGGGCCGCGGAGGCAAGGGCAAAAAAGAGGCAGCAGAAGAGCGTAGCGGAGTGGAGGAGACGAGCGAAGCGCGTATGGTTCCGTGCCGTTGAGGGATTGGAAGCGCAGGCGAGAGACATTTTCCGGTCAAGGCATTGGGTGAGCGGCCTATACATCCCTCGCGGGATTGGGGACGTCAAACAGGAGCAGCGCATAGCGAATGGTGGGCGCCATGAGTGGTGAGCGCGCTCGAATGGACGGATTTGAGCGAACGAAGCGATATACGAGGCGATTGTAACGCAGTTGAGCCGGGTCCCAGGGATTGCGGGCGGCGGCGGATAGAGTGGACGGGATGGCTGTGATGTGTCGGCAAGAAAATTGCTAATGAGAGGCGCAACAGTTTGTGGCGTAAAGTGAAGTTTAACCAGGGTGAGCCGTTGGAACGGGCGGAGCCATTGAGAGCGTGCATGCGGGCGATGTTGGAATTGAAGAAGCGAGTTTGCCGATGTGTGTATTTATTGGGATTGGTGGCAGTATTTTGCGTCGGGAGCTATGCGTGGGGGCAGGTCCAGAGCCCGGCGCAGAGTCCGGCTGCGACGACCGAACCGGCCGCATCGCCGCAGGCTGCGGCGATGCAGAATCCCACGGAGCCGGAGACGCAACCGAGCCTGAAGGTGGACCGAGACCCTGTTTTGTCGCCGGACATTGAGGACAACCAGCCGGTGAGTCCGACTTTGCCGCTGGGAGCGGCGCGGGCGAGCCAGATTCAGCGGTTGCGGGGCGGAATGTTCACGATGCGGCAGAACGTGGACGAAGTGGTGCTGAACTGCACGGTGGTGAATTCGCATGGGCGGCTGGTGAATGACCTGAAACAGGGCGATTTCAAGGTGTGGGAAGACAACATTCCGCAGAAGATCCGCTTTTTCCAGCATGCGGATGTACCGGTATCGATGGGGATCCTGGTGGATAATTCGGGGTCGATGCAGGACAAGCTGCCTGCGGTGCGCGAGGCGGCGCTGGACCTGGTGCGGGCATCGAATCCGCAGGACGAGGCGTTCATTGTGAATTTTTCCGATGAGGCTTACCTGGACCAGGGGTTCACTTCGGACATCACGAAGATGGAAGCTGCTCTGTCTCACATTGATGCGCGGGGCGGGACGGCACTTTATGACGCGGTGGTGGCGTCGGCGGATGAATTGGCGAAGCATGCGAAGAACCCGAAGCAGGTGCTGCTGATTATCACCGATGGCGAGGACGATGCTTCCACGCTGAACCTGCAGCAGGCGATACGGCGAGTGCAGGATTTGCATGGGCCGGAGATTTACGCGATCGGGCTTCTGTACGACGACTCGGGCCCGGAGGCGCGAACGGCGCGTAAGGCGTTGGAGTTGCTGACGGCGGAGACGGGCGGTCTGGTGTATTTTCCCCGCTCGCTGCGGAGCGTAGGCGAGATTGCGGAAGAGGTAGCCGAGGACATCCGCAACCAGTATTCGATAGGGTATCACCCGACGAAGCCCTTCAGTCAGGGTGGGTATCGCACGGTTCGCGTGGAGGCGTCAGCGCCTGGACAGGGGCGTCTGACGGTGAGGACGCGAACGGGCTACTATGCGACGACTTCCGCGGCAAAATAGGGAAAATCCATATCAGCATTGATCGTGCGGTGGCGGGAGCGGGGCGTGCCGTGGCGGCTGCGAAGGCGGGCGGGGTGCCGGGCTGGCCAAGGCCTGGGTTCTTCCTGCTACACTAGGCAGTTTTGAAACGGAGCCTCAGGGCATGAATGAGAAGCTGCGCGTAGCGACCAGCGTGACGGAACTGATTGGCTGTACTCCGATGTTGCGGATCGGACGATTAAGCGGGCCTGATTCAGCCGAGGTGTTCGCGAAGCTGGAGTTTCTGAATCCGGGCGGGAGCATCAAGGACCGGGCGGCGCTGGGCATGATTCTAGATGCGGAGCGGCGCGGGAAGCTGCATCCTGGCTCGACGATCGTTGAGGCGACGGCGGGTAACACAGGAGTGGGGTTGGCGCTGGTGGGCGTGAATCGCGGCTATCGGGTGGTGCTGTTTGTGCCGGAGGGTTTCGCCGAGGAGAAGTGCATCCTGATGCGGGGATTTGGCGCGGAGGTGCATCGCACGCCGGTGGAGGAAGGCATGGCGGGAGCGATTCAAAGGGCGCAGGAGCTGGCAAAGGAAATTGCTGGCGCGTTTGCGGCGATGCAGTTTGAAAACCCGGCGAATCCGCAGTTTCACCATGACACGACGGCGGCGGAGATATGGGAGCAGATGGAGGGCCGGGTCGACGGATTTGTGGCCGGAGTGGGAACGGGCGGGACTTTCACGGGAATTGCGCGGTATTTGAAGGAGCGGAATCCGCGGGTGTGGACGGTGGCGGTGGAGACGCAGGGATCGATTTTGCAGGGCGGAGAGCCGGGGCCGCACAAGGTGGAAGGAATCGGCGTGCATTTTGTGCCGAAGACGTTTGACTACGATGTGGCGGATGAGATTGTGGCAGTGACGGATAAAGCTGCGTTTGCGATGGTGAAGCGGATGGCCGCGGAGGAGGGCCTGCTGGGCGGATCGAGCGCGGGAGCGATGCTGCAGGCCGCGGTGGAGCTGGCGAAGAGGCTGGGCGCTGGCAAGCGAGTGGCGACGATTGTGCCTGATTCGGCGGAGCGTTATTTATCGAAGGGGATTTTCGAGGGCGGGCAATAGACCCCGCGCGGAAGAGTCGTAGAACGCGGTGAGGAGGCAGCAGTGATGGATTGGGTGAAGAAGGGTTTTGCGACACGAGCGATTCATGCCGGGCAGGAGGCGGATCCGTTGACCGGTGCGGTGAATGTGCCGGTGTATCTGACCTCGACGTATGCGCAGGAAGAGATTGGGAAGAACAAGGGGTATGACTATTCGCGAGGGGTGAATCCGACGCGCGATGCACTGGAGGTGAGCCTGGCGGCGCTGGAGGGCGGGACGAGCGCGCATGTATTCGGCAGCGGGATGGCGGCGATTACGGCGCTGATCACGATGATGCGGACGGGCGACCATGTGATATGCGGCGAAAACGTGTACGGCGGCACGACGCGGATGTTCAACGAAGTGGCGACGCGGTACGGAATCGAGTTTACGTACGTGGACACGGCGGAGGCGGAGAATGTGCGGCGCGCGCTTCGGCCGACGACGAAGCTGGTGCATATTGAGACGCCGACGAATCCGCTGATGACGCTGACGGATATTCGGGCGGTGGCGGATGTATGCCACGAGCAGGATGTGGAGATGAGCGTGGACAACACGTTCCTGTCGCCGTATTTCCAGCGGCCGATTGAGTTTGGGGCGGATATCGTGATGCACTCGACGACGAAGTTTCTGAACGGGCACAGCGATGGGCTGGGCGGGGTTCTGGTAGGGACGAAGCCGGAGCACCAGGAACGATTTTCGTTTGTGCAGAAGTGCACGGGGGGTATTTTGTCGCCGTTTGAGTGTTTTTTGATTCTGCGCGGGGTGAAGACGCTGGCGGTGAGGATGAGGCAGCACGACGAGAACGGGCGAAAAGTGGCGGAGTATCTGTCGACGCATCCCAAGGTGCAGACGTTGCATTATCCGGGGCTGGAGACGCATCCGCAGCATGCATTGGCAAAGCGGCAGATGCGCGGGTTTGGTTCCATGTTGTCGTTTGACGTGGGGTCGCAGGAGCATGCGAATGAAATGCTGAAGCGGGTGCGGGTGTGCACGCTGGGCGAGTCGCTGGGGGGCGTGGAGACGCTGATATCGCATCCGGCGACGATGACGCATGCGGCCACGGGAGCGAAGCTGCGGAAAAAGCTGGGGATCACGGACGGGCTGGTGAGGATTTCAGTGGGGATTGAGGATATCGAAGACATCCTGGGCGACCTGGAGCAGGCAATGGAGTCGATGGGCCGCTGAGAGTGTGTGAGCCGGTTGTGACTAAGCGGGGGGAAATGGTTCGCGTTTGGCCGAGCCGTCGCGCTGCTTGAGCAGGATTTCCACCTTGCCTTCTGCGGTTTCGAGGTGTTTTCTGCAGTCTTCGGCGAGGCGTGAGCCCTCTTCGAAGATCCTGATGGCCTCTTCGAGGGGCAGGTCGCCGCGCTCGAGCTGGGAGACGAGCTCTTCGAGGCGCTTGAGGGATACTTCAAAGCTAGCCAATGGCGTTTCCTTCTGATCGGGTTGGGGGCGGCGTTTTTTGGGGTTCAGTGGATGGGGCGAGGACAACGGAGAGCACATCGGCGGCGGCGGAATAGCGGCCAAAGGGCGCGCTGACCTGGACGCCCTGCACCATGGGCATGGCGGTGAGGAGCATTTCCTGAGCGATGCGGATGCCTTCGGCGCGGGCCGCTTCGGGAGTGGAGGCGCGCTGCATGCGTAGGAAGATGCTATCGGGCACGCTGACGCGGAGATCGTTTTTCATGAATTCGGCATTGCGGAGGCTGGCGAGCGGCCAGATGCCTGCGATGACGGGGATGCGGAAGTTTTCAATGCGCTTGAGGAAGGTTTCTAGGACGGTGAGGTCAAAGACGGGCTGGGTGATGGCGTATTCGGCGCCGGCCTCGACTTTGTAAGCGAAGCGGCGGATTTCATTTTCGATGTCGGGCACGCCGGGGTTGGCGGCGCAGCCGATGGTGAAACCTGTGGATTCGCCGATGGGGTTGCCGCCGATATCGAGGCCGTGATTGAGGCGGTTGACGATGTTGACGAGTCCGATGGCGTCGACGTCAAAGACGGCTGTGGCGTCAGGGTAGTTTCCGAGTTTGGGCGGGTCGCCGGTGAGGCAGAGGATGTTTTTGAGTCCGATGGAAGATGCGCCGAGGAGGTCACTCTGAATGGAGAGGACATTTCGGTCGCGGCAGGTGTAGTGCAGGAGGGTTTCGATGCCGACCTTCTGACGGAGCTGAATGCAGAGGCTCTGAGCGCTCATGCGGGCTGAAGCGCGGGGGGAGTCTGGAACATTGATGATGTGAACGCCGAGGGCGGCGAGGCTGGCAGCGCCGGCAATTTCTTTCTGGCAGTCGATGCCGCGCGGGGGCACGATCTCGACCATGGTGACGAATGTGCCGTTGTGGATGAGATTGCCAAGGCCGGAGCGTTCGGTAAGTGGCGCGGGCGGCGTTTCTGTGACGATGGGTTCGCGACTGGAGTGCGGGGCGGCGGATTTCTGGGCCTCGGCGGCGCGCAGAAAGGACTTCATGGCGCGGATGTGATTGGGGGTGGTGCCACAGCATCCGCCCAGGAACTGGACGCCGGCCTTGTGGAACTTGCGTGCGAAGCTGGCCATGTACTCCGGTGAGCAGAGATAGATGTTGCGTCCTTCGATGGCGCGTGGCATGCCGGCGTTGGGCATGGCGGCGAGGGGGAGGCTGGTGCCGGCGGCCATGCCTTCAATCGCGGTCAGGACGGTAGCCGGTCCGGTGCTGCAATTGACGCCAATGGCATCGGCGCCCCAGGCGGGAAGGCGTGCGGCGGCGATTTCCGGGGTGGTTCCGTCGAGGCAGCGTGCTTCCTCATCGACGGTGACCATGAGGATGACGGGGATTTCCGGGGCGACCTCGCGGACGGCCAGGAGGGCCTGTTCTGCCTCATTGAGTGCGGGGATGGTTTCGATGATGAGGAGGTCGGCTCCGCTGCCGACCAGGGCAGCGGCCTGCTCGGCGAATGCGGCGCGGGCTTCATCGA
>CAZWSD010000101.1:0-9418 GCA_964636535.1 uncultured Acidobacterium sp.
ACCGACTCCGGTACCGGAGCCATGTCCACCCACCAGTGGGCCGCCATCATGGAAGGCGATGAAAGCTACGCCGGCAGCCGAAGCTTCGACCACTTCCGCGACTCCATTCAGAACATCTTCGGTTACAAACACGTCATCCCCACCCACCAGGGCCGCGCCGCCGAACGCATCCTCTTTGGCGTCTCCTGCAAAAAAGGCGACCTCGTCCCCAACAACACCCACTTCGACACCACCCGCGCCAACATCGAATTCACCGGCGCTGAAGCCGTCGACCTGCTCACCCAACAGGGCCGCCAGCCCTCCGTCACCGCGCCCTTCAAAGGCAACATGGATGTTCCCGCCCTCGATGCCCTCATCCAGCGCGTCGGCCGCAACCGCATTCCATTAGTCATGCTCACGGTTACAAATAACTCCGGCGGCGGCCAGCCCGTCTCCATGGAAAACATCCGCCAGGTCAGCGCCCTCTGCCGCCGCCACGGCATCCCCCTCTACTTTGACGCCTGCCGCTTCGCCGAAAACTCCTGGTTCATCAAACTCCGCGAACCCGGCTACCAAAACAAAACCCCCAAGCAGATCGCACAGGAAATGTTCCGCTACGCCGACGGCTGCACCATGTCCGCCAAGAAGGACGGCATGGCCAACATCGGCGGCTTCCTCTGCACCAACGATGACAAGCTCGCCCAGCAGGAAAAGGACCTGCTCATCCTCACCGAAGGCTACCCCACCTACGGCGGCCTCGCCGGCCGCGACCTCGAAGCCATCGCCGTCGGCGTCCAGGAGGCGCTCCAGGAGGATTACCTCCGCTATCGCATCGCTTCCACCGCCTACCTCGGCAACCACATCGCCGCCGCCGGAATCCCCATCGTCCAGCCCCCGGGCGGCCATGCCATCTACATCGACGCGCGCGCCTTTCTGCCCCACATCCCTTCCCACCAGTTTCCCGGCGTCGCCCTCGCCTGCGAGCTCTACCTCGAAGGCGGAGTCCGCTCCGTCGAAATCGGCACGCTCATGTTTGCCGCCGCCGCGCATATGGACCTTGTCCGCCTCGCCATCCCCCGCCGCGTCTACACCCAGAGCCACGTCGACTACCTGGTAGAAGTCATCCTCGAAGTCTGGAAGAACCGCCAAAAGTTGCGCGGCATGCGCCTCACTTATGAAGCCCCCTTCCTGCGCCATTTCACCGCACGCCTCCAACCCCTCGCCTGATCCGGAGCCTCCCAATCCCCCCTCCTCATGCATTACCGCCGAACGCGATATCCTACTTACAGGCGCGCAAACCCTGCCCAATCCATTCTTGCTTGCCGCAGCCGCTCCGCGCGCTGCCGAAGGATCAGATGCACCCCTTGCAAATTACCCCCACCGACTACGCCGTCGCCTCGCTCTTCGGAGCCGTCGTCATCATCATCTGGCGGATTCGCGAAGGCCGCTCCGCCGTCACCCTCAAAAAGATCATCATCCCACCGGCCGGCATGGCCACCGGCTTCTCCATGTTCTTCTTTCCCATCTGCCGCGTCCCATGGCTATGGGCCATCTCCGCTTTCCTCCTCGGTGCCACCCTGCTTGCCTGGCCGCTCAACGCAACCACCAAACTCTACCGCGACGGAAACACCGTTATGATGAAGCGCTCCAGCGCCTTTCTCTTGGTCGTCGTCCTCCTCGCCGCCATCCGCTTCTTTGCCCGCGGCTACTTCGATCAGTTCGTCTCCGTCGAACAGACCGGAGCCGTCTTCTACCTCCTCGCCTTCGGTATGATCCTCTGCTGGCGCGGGAGCATGCTTCTTTCCTACCGCCGCCTCATTGCAAAACCCGCCCCCTCAGAGGCTCCCGCGCTCGCCCAGGATCCAGACCCCGCCTCCTAGGGCTTCCCACTCGCTGCAGCGCCCGCCCGCCGCTACAATGGAACAACTATGCGGGTAGCTTTCCCTCCCTGGCTCTGATCCATCGCGACACTGCCAACGCGATGTGACCCAAATCACCTCATGTCGCTTTCTCGCCCGGATAAACTGCACCGTTTTCGAGAATCCTCCCGAAAACACCGCAAAACGTGAACTCCCGGCCGTCTGTCCAGCTCTCAAAGTCGTTCGGACACAACGGAAAAACATTGCCGGCTGGCTCCGCCACGCGTTGCGGGCACAGGAGGCATGGAACATGTCTACAGCAGGCTTGCAGCACCAGCTTGCGCTGGCTCATCGTATGCAGCGCCTGGGCACCGAAACCGCATTTGAGGTTCTGAGCCGGGCCAAAGCGCTCGAACGGCAGGGCAAAAGCATCGTCCACCTGGAAATCGGAGAACCCGATTTCGACACACCGCCCAATATCGTGGATGCGGCCGTGGCGGCGCTGCGCAGCGGCTGGACACATTATGGCCCTTCCGCCGGGCAGCCCGAACTGCGCCAGGCCATTGCCGCGTACGTCAGCCGAACCCGCCGCACCGAGGTTGCTCCTGATGAAGTGGTGGTCGTGCCCGGCGGCAAGCCCATCATCTTCTTCTCCATGCTGGCGCTCATTGAAGAGGGCGACGAGGTCATCTATCCAAACCCCGGTTTTCCCATCTACGAGTCGATGATTCAGTACGCCGGCGGCAAGGCCGTGCCCGTTCGACTGCGCGAGGAGCGCGACTTCGCCATGGATGTCGACGACCTCGCCGCGCTCATGACCAGCCGCACCAGGCTCATCATCCTCAACTCGCCGCAGAATCCAACCGGCAGCGTCCTGTCGCGGCGCGATATCGAGCGCACCGCCGAGGTCATCGGCAACCGCGACATCATGGTGCTCTCCGATGAGATCTACAGCCGCCTGCAGTTTGAAGGCGAGCCGTTCTCAATTCTCTCCCTGCCGGCCATGCGCGAGCGGACCATCCTGCTCGATGGCTTCTCCAAGACCTATGCCATGACTGGCTGGCGCATCGGTTACGGCGTGATGCGCAGTGACCTCGCGACCCAAATGACTCGGCTGATGACCAACTCCAACTCCTGCACGGCCAGCTTTACCCAGATGGCCGCCCTCGAGGCCCTGCGTGGAGATCAGAAACCGGTCGACCACATGCGGATCGAATTCATGAAGCGCAGCAGAATCTTTGTCGATGGCCTGCATAGAATTCCCGGATTTTCCTGCCACATGCCGAAAGGCGCGTTCTATGTGTTTGTCAACATCGCGGATACCGGTTGGAAATCAAAACCGCTTGCCGATGCGCTGCTGGACCAGGCGGGCGTGGCAGCCTTGTCCGGTACGTCGTTTGGCGAGTTCGGCGAGGGCTACCTCCGGTTCAGCGTTGCCAATTCCGTCCAGATGCTGCACGAAGCTCTCGATCGGATCGAGCGCTGGGCCAGGGTAAATCTGTAGCTGCGAGGAGGATAACGATGGCTCTCAGGGACTCGAACACCGGCAAAATCATCCACAGCTATTCCATTCCAGAGCTGCGCGACATGGCCACAATGATGCGCGGCTACAATCTTGTGTCTCTATGCGCTGCCGCGTCAGGCCATGCGGGCAGCACGCTGTCGATCATGGACATCGCGGCAGCGCTGTATCTGCACGCCGCGGAGCACGATCCGGCCAACCCGGCGTGGCCGGGCCGCGACCGCATCGTCTGGTCGGCTGGACACAAGGCCCCGGCGCTGTATGTCGCGCTGGCCGCCTCCGGATATTTCCCGCTCGACGACACGGCCACGCTGCGCAAGCTCGGCTCTCCTTTCCAGGGGCACCCCCACTGGCTCAAGGTGCCGGGCGTCGAGATCTCCAGCGGGTCGCTGGGCCAGGGGCTGAGCGTCGCGGTCGGCATGGCGCTCGCGGCGAAAATCGACGCGCTCGATCACAAGGTCTTCTGCCTGATGGGAGACGGCGAACAGCAGGAGGGCGAGGTCTGGGAGGCGGCCATGGAAGCCGGCCACTACCACCTCGACAATCTTGTCGCCATCATTGACTGCAATCGTCTGCAGATTGACGGCTGGGTGAAGGACGTGATGCGCGTGGAGCCGCTGGACGCCAAGTACGCGAGCTTCGGATGGGAGACCCTGCGCATCGATGGGCACGACATGCAACAGATTGTGACTGCGCTCGACCGGGCGCGGAGCGGGTCCGGCAAGCCGGTTGTGATTCTTGCCGACACCATCAAGGGCAAAGGCGTCAGCTTTATGGAAAACCAGGCCGGCTGGCATGGCAAGGCTCCCAACCGGAACGAGATGGACGCAGCCCTGATCGAACTGGGCCTGAAAGAGAGGATTCCGGCCCACTGGCTGCTGGAGGCCGCAAGGGAGTTCCAGCTTGAGGCTGACCAGAAGCTCCGGAAGAAGATGCCGGTCTTTTCAAGGGATTACTGGTGGAACGCCGGCCAGACCATGCGAGTCCAGATGGAACCGACGCGCAAGGGATTTGGAAGATCCCTCGCGCAGAATGGCGATGACGAGCGAATTGTCTGCCTCGGGCTGGATATATCCGCCTCCATTACCATCGGCGATTTCCGGGCGGGCAAGCCGGAGCGCGAGAAGCGCTGGATCAGCATGGGAATCGCCGAACAGTCGGCGACGGCCGCAGCCGCCGGCCTCGCCCGCGAAGGCAAACTGCCGGTGCTGGGCTCCTATGCGACCTTTTCAGCGGCCCGCAATCTCGATCAGCTCCGCGTCTCCGTCTGCTACTCCAACATGAACGTACTGATCGCGGGCGCGCACGGCGGAGTTTCGGTTGGTCCCGATGGGGCCACGCACCAGGCTCTCGAAGACCTCTTCGCGATGCAGGGGCTGCCCAATATGACGGTGGTGGTACCGTGTGACGTGATTGAAACAAGAAAGGCCACCGACTATCTGCTCCTGCGCCGCGAGGGGCCGAAATATATCCGGTTTGCGCGCGAGGCCACACCGGTGGTGACCACGGAAGATACGCCCTTTGTCTTTGGGCGGGCCAATGCGATCCGGATGCGCCGCGAAACACTGAATTTTGTGGAGAGCTTTGAGACGCAACTCGCCGAGACTTACCGGGATGAAGGAGAAGACCTGACCATCATCGCGCTGGGGCCGATGGTCGCCGAAGCCATGCGCGCGGCTTTCATTCTCAGGCGCGAATATGGCTACGAAACGCGCGTCCTGAACATCCACACACTGAAGCCTATCGATAGCGAGGCTGTGATTCGCGCCGCACTGGAAACGGGCATTATCGTGACAGCCGAGGAGCATCAGATCGGTGCTCTGGCCTGGAGGGTCAGCTCGATCGTGGCCGAAAGCCCCAGGGTTTACGGCGTGCCCGTAATGACAGGCGCCATTGGCGTGAAGGATCGTTTTGGCGAGTCGGGCGCACCCTGGGAGTTGGTGAAAGAGCTGGAGGTAAGCGCCGAGCATATCGCGCTCAAAGCCCTGGAGCTGCTGACGCTCAAAAAACAGTCCGGCCTTGCGAATTCGGCTCTTGGAGACAGTCTTCGGCTGGTCACTCATCCGTGAACGGATTCACCCGGCCTTATATTGGCCAACCCGTGGCCGAGACAGCCTGCACTTGCGGTAGATCGCCGCAACCATTCTTGCACTGGCTCGCGAAGGGAATCTGTCCCGGCCCTCAGATCTTTGGCAGAAATAAAAAGCCCGGGTGCTGAACCCGGGCTTGAGCGGTGCTTGCGCCGTGAGGCGCGGTTGTCTGGATCACCAGCCCTTATTCGGAGGCGGCCATTTCCTCGGCTTCGCCTTCGGCACGCATCATTTCGAGCTCGCGCTCTTCTGCTTCGTGAGCGGCGATGACCTCCTGCTGGACACGCGCTGCCTGCTCCTCCAGCTCGGGTGAGAGCTGGACGTTGCGGTAGTACTCCATGCCGGTGCCGGCGGGGATGAGGCGTCCGACGATGACGTTCTCCTTGAGGCCGCGGAGATTGTCGATGGCGCCGTTGATGGAGGCCTCGGTGAGGACGCGGGTGGTTTCCTGGAAGCTTGCGGCCGAAATGAAGCTGTCGGTCGAAAGCGAGGCCTTGGTGATGCCGAGCAGGAGGGGACGTCCGATCGATGGACGGCCGCCCTTGGCGATGGTGCGTTCGTTTTCCTCGCGGAAGCGGAACTTGTCGACCTGCTGTTCGAGCAGGAAGGTGGTGTCGCCCACTTCTTCGATCTTCACCCAGCGGAGCATCTGGCGAACGATGGTTTCGATGTGCTTGTCGCTGATAGCAACGCCCTGGAGGCGGTACACTTCCTGGATTTCATTGACGAGGTAAGCCTGAAGGGCGTTTTCGCCAAGAACATCGAGGATGTCGTGTGGGTTGAGCGGTCCGTCCATGAGGGGTTCGCCGGCGCGGAGGCGTTCGCCCTCCTGTACGTTGACGTGGATGCCGCGCGGCAGGGAGTATTCCTTCTCCTCGCCGTTGTCGCCGGTGACGTAGATGCGGCGCTGTCCCTTGGAGACTTCCCCGAAACGGACGACGCCGTCGATCTGGCTGATGATGGCGGTTTCGCGGGGCTTGCGAGCCTCAAAGAGTTCGACGACGCGCGGCAGACCGCCGGTGATGTCCTTGGTGCGCGTGGTTTCGCGGGGGATCTTGGCGATGATGTCTCCGGGGAAGACCTCGTCGCCGTCGCGGATCATTAGGTGCGCGCGGCTGGGCATAATGTAACGCTTGCTGCCCTTAGAGCCCTTCACGAGGATGGCGGGCTGACGTTTCTCGTCGGAGGATTCGCCAACGACAAGGCGCGAGAGACCGGTGACTTCATCGACTTCCTCCTGAAGGGTGGTGCCTTCGTGGAGGTCCTTGAACTGAATGGTGCCGCCAATCTCGGTCAGGATGGCGAAGGTGTAGGGATCCCACTCCGCCATGGCGTCGCCGAGTTTGACGGCCTGTCCGTCCTGGACCTTGAGTTTAGCGCCGTAGACAACCTGGTAGCGCTCCTTCTCGCGGCCACGGTCGTCGACCAGGGCGATGGAACCGGAGCGGTTCATCGCGACCAGATCACCGGACTTGGAGCGGACGGTGGTGAGGTTGATGAAGCGGACCGTGCCGTTATTCTTGGCGTCGAGGCGGGACTGCTCGGCGACTCGGGATGCGGCCCCACCAATGTGGAAGGTGCGCATGGTGAGCTGGGTGCCGGGCTCGCCGATGGACTGTGCGGCGATGACGCCGCAGGCCTCGCCGAGCTCGACCAACCGGCCGGAACCGAGGTTACGGCCATAGCAGAGGATGCAGATGCCGCGACGAGACTCGCAGGTAAGGACAGAGCGAATCTTGACCTGCTCGATGCCCACCGCCTGGATGGCCCCGGCGAGGTCCTCGGTGATTTCCTGGTTGACGTCGACGATGACGTTGCCCTCGTAGTCCTTGATCTTCTCGAGCGAGACCCGGCCGATGATGCGGTCGCGGAGCGGCTCGATGATTTCGCCGGACTCGACGATGGGACGGACGTAGATACCTTCCTGGGTGCCGCAGTCATGCTCGGAGACGATAACATCCTGCGCGACGTCGACGAGGCGGCGCGTGAGGTAGCCGGAATCGGCGGTCTTGAGCGCGGTATCAGCGAGGCCTTTGCGAGCGCCGTGTGTGGAGATGAAGTATTCGAGGACGGTGAGCCCTTCACGGAAGTTGGCGGTGATGGGGGTCTCGATGATTTCGCCGGAGGGCTTGGCCATGAGGCCGCGCATGCCGGAAAGCTGGCGGATCTGCTGTTTGGAACCGCGGGCTCCGGAGTCGGCCATGATGTAAATCGGGTTCATGGCGCCGGCCTTGTCGGCCTTCTTCATGTTGTCGAACATTTCGTCGGCGACTTTCTCGGTGACCGAGGACCAGATCTGGATGACCTTGTTGTTACGTTCGCCGTTGGTGATGGCGCCGTCGAGGTACTGCTGCTGCACGGCGACGGCCTGTCGTTCTGCTTCGGCCACGACTGGGTACTTGGTCTCGGGGATGACCATGTCATCGAGTCCGACCGAGAGGCCGGAACGGGTGGCGTATTGGAAGCCGAGTTCCTTGATGCGGTCGAGCATGCGAACCGTGGTTTCCAGACCGAGGTTGAGGTAGCAGTAGTTGACGAGCTGGCCGATGCCCTTTTTCTTGAGGAGACCGTTGATGTAAGGCATTTTCTGGGGCAGCGCATCGTTGAGGATCGCGCGTCCCACGGTGGTGCTGATGTACTGGCGGTCGTACATGACCGGATCGGTATGGGTGAGATCCTGATCGTCGTAGGCGACGGTCATATCGAGCACGGGGCCGGAATAACGCAGACGGATGGGCGTAAGGGTTTCAACTTCCTTGAAGTTGAGGGCCATGAGCACTTCGTCGACGTTGGCAAAGGAGCGGCCCTCGCCCTTCGCGCCCTTCTTTTCCTTGGTGAGGTAGTAGAGACCGAGGACCATGTCCTGAGAGGGCACGGTGATGGGCTGCCCAGAGGCCGGCGAGAGGATGTTGTGGGAAGCGAGCATGAGGACGCTGGCTTCGACCTGCGCTTCGGGCGAGAGCGGGATGTGGACGGCCATCTGGTCGCCGTCGAAGTCTGCGTTGAAGGCGGTGCAGACGAGGGGGTGAATCTTGATGGCTTTTCCTTCGACGAGAACGGGCTCAAAGGCCTGGATGCCGAGGCGGTGTAGAGTTGGGGCGCGATTCAAGAGGACGGGATGGTCCTTGATGACCTCTTCGAGGATGTCCCAGACGATGGGGTCCTGGAGCTCTACCATTTCCTTGGCCTGCTTGATGGTGGTGCACTGGCCGGTCTGCTCGAGGCGATGATAGATGAAGGGCTTGAAGAGCTCGAGGGCCATTTTCTTGGGTAGGCCGCACTGGTGGAGCTTGAGCTCGGGGCCGACGACGATGACGGAACGGCCGGAGTAGTCGACGCGTTTGCCGAGGAGGTTCTGGCGGAAGCGGCCCTGCTTGCCTTTCAGTGTGTCAGAGAGGGACTTGAGCGGACGATTGTTGGCGCCGCGCAGGACGCGGCCACGGCGGCCGTTGTCAAAGAGGGCGTCGACGGCCTCCTGGAGCATGCGCTTCTCATTGCGCACGATGACTTCCGGCGCATGCAGGTCCATGAGCTTCTTGAGGCGGTTGTTGCGGTTGATGACGCGGCGATACAGATCGTTGAGGTCAGAGGTGGCGAAGCGTCCGCCGTCGAGGGGCACCAGCGGGCGGAGCTCGGGGGGAATGACGGGGATGACGTCGAGGATCATCCAGTAGGGCTTGTTGCCGGAGTGGCGGAAGGCCTCGACGACCTTGAGGCGCTTGGAGTACTTGAGACGCTTCTGGAGCGAGGTTTCAGCCTTCATGCGCTCGCGCAGCTCGACCGAGAGCTCCTCGATATTGACGCGCTTGAGGAGTTCCTTGATGGCCTCTGCGCCCATCATGGCCTTGAAGCCGGAGGGACGGTACTGCTGGTCGAGTTCACGGAAGCGATTCTCGTCCTTGATGATCTCGCGTTCATTGACGGGCGCGTCGCCCGGATCGATGACGACGTAGCTCTCAAAGTAGAGC